>NZ_CP036170.1:0-300000 GCF_004295125.1 [Clostridium] scindens ATCC 35704
TGTTTCATATGATGTACCTCCTCCCCTTTCATTATATCCATGAATCCCCAAATACAGATAATTATTTTCAATATTTCTAGGAAACTATCTACATACTTTCTTTGATAACCAACACTTCTTCCTCTGTTACACCTGAAATTTTATAAATCTCAGAAAGCAGATATTTATTCTGTAACATTACACGCACAACTTCTCTTCCTTTTAATTCTAAGCACATACAGCATACCATCAATATTCTCTGAATTAAACGTCACCATCTCAAATCTTATATTCCTGTTCCGATTTATTATCCAATTAAATATATACCGATCCCCATTAGTGCCAGTGCATAATCCACCCTCATTTGCTTTTCTCTCTGCTTGATTTCCTTGATTTGTACTGGTGACAAAGAAGAAGTATTAAAATCATATTCCTCCTGAAAATAGTGTTCAAATGATTCTTTATAATCAATGTTTGAAATAGCTACTCCTTTTTTCTAGGTATTCGTATTTTTCTTAATACGGATACGCTCAGCCATTTCTTCAATTTTAACCTTATCGGCATCTTCAAGACTTCCCTTCAAATACACCAAAGAATCTTCTTCTGTCGTTTCTTTAAAATATTCCTCTGTACTTTTGGGCACTAAATTACACACTTTATTAAAAAGTTCAAGTGCCGGAGTCTGTTTGCCATTTTCCAGCAAAGACAATGTTGATCTGTTAATCCCTAATTTTTCTGCAAATGCAGATTGTGAATCTGTTCCTCTTAATTCAATAAGATCCTTACAAAATTTTTCTCCATTAAATTCTTTCATGTTCTCTCCTAAATTATGTTTATAATTTAACAAACAGCATACCTTTCATCAATAACTCTGTCAAGTAATCTGGATTAGCTACATCTTTTGCTTTTAAAATATTTTTTCTCTTTATCATGAAAATCTATCTTTTTAACTTTGAAAAAAGCTTATTTCAAGAACTATATACTCTAAAAGAATTATATTTTTATACTATCCATGTCAATTTTTCTTTGTATAAATATACTCACTTCTTAAAATCAGCTCTTTTGACTCTAATTTTCAACAACGCATTCATGAAATGCCCCATCATTTATCTCTTATCCCCTCTGGAGAATACAAAAAAAGCAACCTCTATGTACGAATTAGGTCACCTGTCCGTCTATTTTCATCTAGTGATATTCTGTCCGTACAGTCCGCGCAAACAGCATAAAATCGTCCCAAAAAGCGTATAATTCCATTATTTTTCCAACTTGTCATTAGTAGGATACAAAATACTCCACTGCGTTGTTAGGGAACATCTCCTTGAATTCTCCGTACAACTGAGCAGCAAGTGTTTTATTGTGTGCGATAACGAGCGTCGGTTTTTGCAGTTCCTGAATCACGTTCGCCATCGTGAATGTCTTACCGGAACCCGTAACCCCTAGTAAAGTCTGGCATTGGTTGCCTTCCTTGAATCCTTTTACCAGTTCTGCGATAGCCTGCGGCTGATCTCCGGTAGGCTGATATGGGGCTTGTAATTTAAATTCTGGCATATTAAAACCTCCATTTGTGACTTTTGATACGTTCAATATCAGCCACATTTTAAAAACCATTCGTAATGAAATTCGTAACGAAAACTTAAAATCCCCGACTTATAAATCACTTTTACGAATTTTAGAAAGCAAAAGTCACAAAACCGATTTTCGGGGATTAAACATCATTAAATAACACTAAATCAAATATATAGGCAGAGTACCTCGCAAAACCTGCGGTTTTCCTCAGTCGCCTCGCTCGTCAGATGTCTGAAATAATATTTACCCATGCAAGCATGGCAAATATTTTCCAGCCGCCTGACTCTGCCTTAACGCACATTATATCAAACATCTTTCTAAAAGTATATATCCCAAAGCAAAGAAAAGTACAAATGTTCGATTTTTCATTTGTACTTTCCATATTTCCATATTCAACACTTAAATGCATTTTTAAATTCCAGTTGGCAAGAGTAAATTCCAGCGTCATGGAAGTTACTCTTGCACATATATTTGTCCTATTGCCCTTGATATTCATAACTCCGTATAATGTACTCGCAGCTGATTGCCTGCCTGTGCAGATCGGAGATAATTATGAATAATAAAGGCAATCAAAAACATTTAACATTTGAACAGCGTATTGATATCGAGAAAGGACTCACCGAGAATAAGAGTTTCGCAGAAATTGGAAGAATTATCGGAAAGGACCCCTCTACTATATCAAAAGAAATAAGACTTCATGCACATACAAAAGAACGTCCCGATGCAGGATATACAAACCCGCCGTGTATTCATCGTAAAACTTGTAAAATAGTTTGCCTTTGTGATGAACAGTGTGGTATTCTCTGTAAACTCTGCAGGTGGAATTGTCAAGAAAAGTGTAGTCGTATAAACTCACTAAATTCCATTTGCTCCTACGCTGCAAGAAGTGTCTCTTCCTGCAACAATCTATATACGGCCGGAGGATAACCTCCTGGATTAGCCGTATAGATTCTTTTTTGATTGTAATAAGTGAAGACATATCGGAAAATTATTGACTTCACGTTTTCTCTTTTCATCCTATATGTAGGTATTCGATAGAGTAATTCCTTTTTCAATGTGGCAAAGAAACTCTCCATCCGAGAGTTATCATAGCAGTGATCTACTCCACTTAAACTTTGATCAACGCCTGCCTTGGATAATGTTTCGCGGAAAGATTCACTTGTGTACTGGCTGCCTCTGTCAGAATGAAGAATACAGCCATCAAGCTGATATCTCTTCGTTACGGCATTAAAAGTATCTATACATAATTCTTTCTTCATGTTATCTCTCATAACAAGGGAAAGTATTTCACCATTATATCATTTTGGGATAATAACAACAAGAAAGTATTCCTATTTTATACTCTCCCATGAATTGAATTAACATATTGAGATATTAAAATAGCCGACTAGTTTTTTACATTTTCAAACCAATCAGCCATGTTAATTCTTACCACATTTTTACTTCTCTCCAGATAATTGCTGTGCTTCTCTTTCAAATACATGAGAGATGTCATAGAGTTCCGGAACATCAGAAATCGTACAAACACTTACACAATAATTCAACCACGGAATTTCTTTTGTCATTTGATAGATGACCGCCATTGCTTTTGCTTCTGACACTACTTCAATAGAATGGTAGCCTGATCCTTGAATATGTTCAAAACCATTCTTTTCAAAATATGTCCTCACATCATAATAAGCGTTATGCCAATCACCTTTCGGATAGTGTTCTTTCAGTGCCTCTGTATCTAAATCAAAATTGATACCTTTTCTCTGTGTACTATCCATTGATTAGTTCCTCATAAATTCTGTAATCAAATTTTCTTTTTCACTGCCATTATACCAAAAGCATTCCTGTAAATGCATTGAAATTCCTGCTGCACTTTTCAATGCGAATATAGCTGCCCAAAATCTTCCGTAGTCTTGCTTGCGTCCTCTATCAAGGTACACTCTACGTCCCGGCTGTCTATCTGCACAGTTCAAATCCTCTTTTTCAAAAATCTGGTCTGTCTGCTCACAAATTCTATCCATATCACTTTGTGTCAGCTTACTAGAATCAAATTTTATCTCTACTTTATACATTACATTCACCCTTTCAATTCACTGAAACGATAACTCATTTACTTCTTCTCTTATCATTCTAACATTAAACCTTTAAAAAATCATTTCTTTTTTCATATTCAAATTTTATTTACCCTTACACATTTATTATGCTTTATTATTGTGTGAAAGTAAACCTTTATTTCACCACAACAGCGGTGAGGAATAAATTTATTGGTTTCTTCACCAAATCCTTGATTTTTCAATTTCTAAACTTTATCCACATTCATATTGTTCGTATCGCCTGTTATTCACTTCGGATAAGCCCAGTAAACCAATTTTAGAAAAAATGCTTCTCCCGCTATCATATCAGAATATAAAAATAAAGTACAGAGCCAAATCGAATGTTTGTTCTGTACTTTATTTTTGTTGCCATTTGCTGTACTTCTGCTGTTCCAGTTCGTATGACAAATCCTCGTTCTGTTGC
The DNA here is from genome assembly GCF_004295125.1 of [Clostridium] scindens ATCC 35704. NCBI lineage: Bacteria > Bacillati > Bacillota > Clostridia > Lachnospirales > Lachnospiraceae > Lachnoclostridium > [Clostridium] scindens. Next base: position 4,054 of record NZ_CP036170.1, read on the forward strand.
CTTTTTTCCAAGTTCAGTTCTGTTGTATTCTGTCATTAGAAACTCCTCCATTTATCAAACCGTACCTATTAGCAGGAATAACTAATTTCCATATACCATCATAGCGTCCACTTGTATCTTCCTTTGTTAAATATCTGTTACTCAACCCTATTTTTTCTTTACATAGTTCAAAAAACGCATCACTTAATCCTAATTTTTTCTGATATGGTAATAGCATAATCCAATTTTCTTTTTCTCTCCAGCGCCGACTGCCATTGCTCTTCTGTCAGAAAATCAGGGCGCCGCATATCTTCCAGCCCGTTCAAATCAAGTCTAAGTTCAGACTGAGCCAGACAGGCAGCCTCGAATAAAGTCATCTCAGTCTCTGTGGTCTGGGATACTACATCTGGATTGCTAGAAAAAGCATGATCATGATCGAAAAGCGGACAGTATCCGATAAGCCTTCCGCTTGCATTCTCCATTAAAAATCCCCAATTCTGCTCATGCCTGTCATTATTATTCAAAATGTAATCTGCAATCTGCATTTTTAAATAAGCCGTTCTGTCTATTTTTATTGCCTCTACATATGGATTCAAACCATAGGCTTCGCAAAATACACGAAATTCTTCAAAGGTCACCATGGCAATATCTTCGGTCGTAAACAGTCTGGAATTAACGATAACTTCTCCTACTCCCTCTATCCATTCCATTCTTTCTTTAGATAAGTAAGAATGAATCTCAGACTCTTCGGATCTTTTATATGGTATATGTTCAATATCTATCACATTTAAAATTTCATCTGCCGGAATCTCATACTTTCCAACTTTATGAAGATACAAGCCATCCGCCTGCCGGATCCAGCCTTTCGCGCTTGCCCCCAGCGTCGTTAATTCTGGAGTATGAATCGCATTTTTTATTTGCGCATCAGCCGTATAGGTAACATTTCTTCCTGATAAAGAAATCTCTGTGATAAATAAAGAAAACGGATTCTCAAACAAATTAACCTCTGCCCACTTCTTATCATCACCCTCTTGCAGGATCCAGTAAGAATCCTCTAGACTCAGTCCCCTGCATGCCTTGCATACAGCATATCGGTTCTTTTGAGACAGCCTTAAGCTGTTTAATATTTCTTTTGCATAACTTCTGCCAATCGAAAGCGTTCTGCCGGATGCCCATTCAACAAAATCCACCAGAGTGATCCTCTGTTTTCTGAGCGCAAACGGAAGACGTTCAAAATCTAAGATTTGGCATGCTCCATTTTCATCGATTTCCAGTAAAGGGCTATCTTTCAACATTAACCGCATCCGTTTTTCTCCATTCTCTCTTAATCCATATCTCCGATAGACAATTTCGGGAACAAATGTTCTTTTTCATTTTATCCTATTATATGGCTGGTGTCAATCACAAGAAAAGTCGCCCACCATAAATTTGATGTTCTCCATTGCGGTCATTTTCCCGCTATGCTAGAATGGATTTTACAAGTTTATTGCACATTCCCAAAACGCAAAACTACCAGTACCAAGGGGCTATTTCCATTCCTTTCCCAGGTTAAGCGATGCTACTTCGCAATTGCCCACATGCGGACCGGGAGCCCTGTGGCTCCTTCAATTGGAAGAAACGCTGCAAATACGATGGCGCCTGCCGGAGGCACCTGATCCAGATTGCACATGACCTCGACCTGCAATTTTCCCTTCCCCAGCAGGTATCTTTCGCATGCCAGATCCCCCGCCTTCTCTGCCAGAGCGGAGGCATCCGTATCCAGCGTCTCATGCCCGTTGGCCGCCGCATTCCTGACTTCATAGATATACTGCAGCGCTTCCATGGACCAGCCCGGGAAATGTTCCCCGCCATTCTCATCCACATTGGAGATCGCATCCATATCCGGCCACCGCTCGCTCCATCCTGTGCGCAGCGCTACAAACGCCCCATCCGGAATATCTCCATACGCTTCTTCATACGCCTTAATATCCTCCACGGTAACTGCATAGTGCACATCTTCCTTCACCTTCTCGGACACATCGATCACCACGAGAGGATATGCCATGTTCCGCACGGTATACTGCTCGCTGAGCGGCTCCCCCTTCACAAAGTGTCCCGGAAAATCAATATGTGTTCCAAACTGCCCCGGAAACTTGAAGGTCTGGATCAGGCATTCCAGTTCATTTCCCCAGTCATAGACCGTTTTCCCAAGTTCTACCGCGCCTTCCGGTATCCCCGCCCAATAGGGGCTGTGATTGTTCAGTGGATGTGATAATTCTATCCAGCGATACTTCTTCAATTCTTCCAACTTTTCCCATAATTCATACATAATCTGGTCCTCCTCTAATAAAATTCACAAAACTACTCTTCGTCTAAAAGACATTATACATTTTCAACTGTCTTAAATTATATCCCCATCATCAAATGGATCTCCACATTCCGGGCAGAACTTAGGCGGATTCTTCATATCTTTCGGTTCCCAGCCGCATTTATCGCAGCGGTATTGGGGAACTCCCGCCGGCTTCTTCGCTCCGCATTCTGTACAGAATTTTCCTTTGTTCACCACCCCGCAGGAACACGTCCAGCCCTCCTCAGGTATTGGCTTGGGCGCGCCGCATTCCTGGCAGAACTTTCCAGTATTTCCTGCCATGCCGCAGGCACAGATCCACCCATCCATCGCGGGGGTTCCGGGCTGATAAGCAGCTGCCTGAGGCCTGACATTCTGCGGTCCTTGCCCCGTCTGCTGCCCCATCTGGTAAAGATTCTGCGCATTCATGCCTCCCAGCGTTCCTGCCATTCCCATGCCCATGAAAGCCATGGCCGGACCTGCATTCTCATTCTTCGCCGCCGCCTGCATGGCCGCTGCCTGCGCCTGCGCCAGGTGGGCCGCTGCCATGGTCGGATCCTTCATCACCGCCGTCCGCTGCAGTTCCTTAATATATGCCTCATCCTCCTCGGATGCGGTCACGCTGTTCACGCCTATGGATACGATCTCAATTCCTCGGATGTCCTCCCATTTATCGGATAGGACTTCCTTCAGGGCATCTGCCAGTTCCATCGTATGGCCCGGCAGTGCGCTGTAGCGGACGCCCATCTCGGATATTTTGGCAAATGCGGGCTGGAGCGCTGTCAAAAGTTCGCTTTTGAGCTGGCTGTCCAGATCCTTTGTTGTAAATTCATCGTCCACATTGCCGCATACATTCTTATAGAATAGGATCGGATTGTTCAGCTGATAGGAATATTGTCCAAAACACCGGATGGCAATATCCATGTCCAGCCCGATATTATAGTCAACGACTCTGAATGGCACCGGATTCGGCGTGCCATACTTATTTCCCATCATTTCCTTTGTGTTAAAGAAATAGACCCTCTGGTCGTTTCCAGTCTCTCCGCCCATCGTAAAACGTTTCTTAAGGGTATTCCAGGAATCCAGAAGCCCTTTTCCGAAACCTCCGTAGAATATGGTAGGCTCTGTAGAACTATCCCAGATGAACTCGCCCGGCTCAGATGAAAATTCTACCACCTTGCCCTGTTCTACGATCATCATGCACTGCCCCTCGTTGACTGCAACGACAGAGCCATTGCTGATAATATTGTCGCTTCCCTTTTTATTGGAGCCCCTTCTAGTCGTACGTTTGACTCCCTTGGTCACGATCACTCCGTCCTCCAGGGAATCGCAATAGAAGTATTCCCTCCACTGGTCTGCCAGCACTCCTCCAACTGATCCTAATGCCGCTTTAATCAATCCCATATCTGTATCCTCCTGCTCTAAAATTTACCGCTGGCGCCGCCATGCATATTCCCATGCTTATCCTTATGCAGCGTTGTCCTGTTATGACTGCCATAATGCTGTCTGTTGTCCTGCTTTTGCTCGATCGGCTTCTTCGTGATGCTGCTGGTAAGAAATATATCCCTCTTGCGTATCTGGGTCGCAGCATCTCCTCTCTGGTAGTCCTGGGCATCTTTCTGCATATTTGCCGTCTTCATCCCGGACTTCAAGGATGCCATATAAAGTATGGTCAGAATCAGTCCGCAGACAAGTGCCGGTATGATATAATCCTCCGGGCCTTTCGGCTCCTTGGGCTTTGCGTCCGTTTCTTCCGCCTTTTCTTCTGCCTTTTCTTCCTCCTTGCTCTCTGCCTCTTTCTGCCCATCGGCAATAGCAGAAGCCAGGGCATTGCCAAGTTCATTTTCTTCTTTTTGTGGATTCAAATTACGCTCCAGCGTCTTGTCCAGTTCCTTCAAATAAGATTGAAACCCCTGATAGTACTGGTCAGAGGAAAAATATCCGGATGCCGCATGATCTCCCAATGCGGACAAGTCGTAATCGGAAAACATGGTCATGGCTGCACCGTTGGTGGAGATTGCCCATTCCCTGCTTCCCATATCCAGCAGAAACAGGATTCCGTCCTTGCCCTCTCCTATCCCATATCCTCTGTTCACATACTGCATGTCAGCCTCTGCCTGGGCTGTGCCTTCCTGCCTCCGATTCTCCGTCATCAGCACAATGTCTATCTGGTATTGCTGGGTCATCTCATCAATCTGGCTTGACAGCCGGGTCTCATCATAATCCGACAGTATCCCTGCATCATCTATGACTTTGGGCAGATCCGTCCCCTCGCTGGCTGCCACCGGAATGACGTTTGCAGCTAGCAGGCATAAGGCCGCCGCAATCAATCGTAATCTCTTCATCATCTTCTACCCTTTCCTACAATTATAAAAATAAACGGACAAGCATGATCAGCATGTAAACCGCAATACTGCTTCCAGCAAAGAAGCCCAAGGCATTCTTCCAGAATAGTCCCGAATCCACCGGCAGCTCGCCTACCAGCTTTCCCGTCTGCCCATTCATGGCAAACCGGTAAATCTTGTCTTTATATTCAACTTTCACCACCCAGACGGGCAGCAGCGCATAATGGACTGATCCATTGGTGCAGCCAATCTGTGAATTCTTCAGCATCAGGATGTCATATTCCTTCTTGTCAACGGACTGCTTTAAAATGTCCTGAAAACTGGTCTTAATCCTCTCCTGCGCCCTGCCGCGGCTCTCATCTTTGGAAACGTCATACTTGATCGCTTCATAGCCGGACAGGTATGCCTCGTCAAACGAAACGGCCTTTGACATGTCATATGGCTCGATAGATTCCATATAGGCGTCATCCATTTCCACAGATCCATCCACCGGCACATAGTCAAAACTTACGCGGCCTTCCCTGGATACCAGATAATAGTCTGTCTGTATGTATTCATACTGCTGGTCCTTCCATTTTTTGATCCTCTGTCCATTATAATTGATGGTTCCCTCTGCCTGACAGCTGAACAGCCAGAATGGGACATAGATTCCCGTGATCTCCTTGATCTTCTGGTCGCTTTGGAAGGATCTTGGAAGCAGGGCCTTCTTTTTGCAGAATCCCTTATATGCTTCTTTTGCGGCTTTCGCATCCAGTTGAAACGGCACGATAAGATCCGGCTTAAATCCCCCTGATACCTGTTTCGGAAGAATGACCGGGCTGTCGCAGTATGGGCACTTGGTTGCAGCCGTCGTCTCCCGGGCTTCAATCTCTCCGCCACAGGACGGGCATTTATATACCCTGCTTCCATCTTCCTTGACCACCCATTCACCTGTTCTTCCAAAGTCGGTGGTTCCCCAGTCGTAGGTGTCTTTTTTCTGCTCCGTGGACTCGACTACCTTTGCATATTCCTGGTAGGTCTCCATATCCATCTCGTTGTCGCAGTTCGGGCAATGAAGCTTCTGGGTGTCGCTGTTGAACACCAGGTTTCCGCCGCAGCAAGGACACTTATACTCTTTTACGCTCATGCTCTCTACCCCTTTACCTTTTGTATGCCTAATTATAGATAGTATATCATAGATTGTTTCTGTTTTGTATAACTGTCAGCATACAAAAAACATTTCCATTATTTTACAAAGGAAGGGGATGTCGGTTAATACCGATTTTTAAACTCTAAATCCTAAAATAAGAATCTCCCATAAAAATCAGTGTTTTTCATACTTGATATTCTTTGGGAGATTCTTATTGTTCTTTTTCTGTATATATTTTAGGGCGCAAAACACCCATAACTGCATTTTTGAACATGCACATTTTTTAAGCCGTCTTTTCCTCGGTTTTTCCTTCGAATTTTTTAATCTCTTCATGAAGAAAACGATGATATTTATTCATGTTCCGACCAATGGCATACAGCATGAATTCTTTATACACCTTCTCTGACGTTCGGTAGTTGAATCTTCGGAAACTATCATTTTCCTTGATATCTCCAAAATGTCCTTCTGTCTGGATGGAACGGATCTGACGATTTAGAATCCCTTTCTCACTTTGGATGTTTGCATGGGATTCCTCTTTCAATGTTTCCCATTGTTCATTGATCTTCATAACTTTGTTTTTCTCAGCATCTTTTTCTGCGTTATATTTATATAAGCATTTCGCTTTGTGTTCACAACCACTACAGTCTGCACATCCGTATACCTCAAAAGTCTGGGTATAACCCGGCTGTTTTTTGGTCTCTGTGCGGATATGATGCAATCCTCTTCCGTCATGACAAACATAATACCGTTCATCCTCAAATATCTGTGTTTTCATGTTGTAATATTTTCCAATATCTTCTCTGTAAGCGCGTGTTTTCCGTTTTTCATGATCCTGCAGCTTGATGTAACTGGATATCTTATTTTTCTTTAAATACAGAAGATTTTTCTCGCTACAATAACCGCTATCTGCGGTTACTTCTTCCAAAATCTCCCCAAATGCATTTTTATGCTTTTCTAAAACCGGAATCAGTGTGTTATAGTCTGTCCGGTCATTGCTTACATAAGCATGGACAATGAAATAATTCTCTACTGCGATCTGAACATTATATGCGGCTTTTAACTGTCCGTTCAGCATGTGATCTTCTTTCATTCTCATAAAGGTGGCTTCTAAATCTGTTTTGGAATAGCTGTTCCTGTCCTTTCCCATGATCTCAAAACATTCTTTGTATCCCATAAGGCGTTCGCCGCAGGTTTCTAATTCCTCATAAAGCTGCTGGAGCTCCGATTTCCTCTTCCCTTTTCCGTAAACAAACGCAATCTGTTCCTTCTCTGCGATCTGAGTCAGATTTTTCTGAAGTTTCAAAATCTCCAATGGGGAACAGTTGTCAATCTCGATGATCGTATTATTGGACAACTTTTTATGTTTTGTCAGTTTTCGCTTCCGGTTCTTTTCAATGACATCTCTTACCTTATCCATTCCTTCGATCACAAACATATGTGCATGGGGAATGTCATATTTTATGCCATACTCATTTTCATCTATCCATGCATTATACTTCTGATACAGTGAATCAATCATATCGAGTAAGCCTGCGAGATGATAATTGATCGTCCCTCTCCACACAAATGTATAGCGGTTTGCATTGGCCTCTATTTTTGTTCCATCAATAAAAAGGGATTTCAATGTGATCAGTCCTTCTTTTTGCAGGCGGCGGAGAAACTGGTAATTCAACTCATCCAATACATCTGCAGTCAGTCTTTTATTCTTGAACTCATAAAAAGCATCCCTTTTTGGTTTCTGACCTTTGGTAAGCCAGATAAATGCAAGGTCTCTTTCGCATAATTCCACAATACGGTCAACAGCTCTAATCCCACGCATGTTTGCGTAAGTAACTACGGCATACATCATAATTGGGTTATACCCGGTTCTTCCCTTATCTGAACAATTGGCCAACAAGCCAGAAAAATCTAATTCCTCCATCACTTTTTTCAGGGTATAGACTGGATCGTCGTCAGGTAAACACAATTCGAAGAAACTGAAGTTAATTTTCTGTTGCCCTAATTCAAAAAATTCGTTATAATACTTATTGTTTAGCATAGTTACATTATAACATGTAACGGAGAAGAGATGGTTGTCGTTAGCCATCTTTTTCTCTTTTATGGAAAAATTTCAGGGGCAGATGTGACCTGGTATGAGTCACATCTGCCCCTATTTGGAACTATCTATTTCCCGATAGCCCCTTCCTTTTATTCCCGCAGGCTTAAGATCCCTTCCATAAGAATCTTCACATCTTCCAAAATATAGTCGAATGCGCCTGCCTTATACAGATTTATTACGATCATCCCGATCGGGACCGCGAAGATCATTCCAAAAATACCGCCTGCCTTGTATCCAATATATAAGAACAGAAGGGTAGGAAGCGGCTGCATTCCCATGCTGTCCCCCACCAGTTTCGGCTGGATCAGCTGCCGTACCAGCTGGGTGACTCCATAGAGGATGATCAGGCCCACCGACATCCTGTAGTCTTTCACCAGAAGTTTATAAAGCGCCCACGGTATCAGCGCGGTTCCTGTCCCGAAAAAAGGGAGAAAATCCAGGAATGCGATGAGCAGCGCCAGTAAAAAATAGAAGTGTACCTTCAGAATTACAAAGCCAATCACCAGAATCAGGCATACGACCCCCATAATCTTAAATTGGGCTTTAAAATATCCGCCTACCGCAAACTTCAGATTGTCGATCACCATGCTCATGCGGCGCACTATCGGTTCCGGCGATACCTTCTTCGCCCACTCTATCACCTCATCCCTCTCCGCAATGAAGAAATAGGCTGAGATGAATGTAACGATAGTTGCTATCAGGACGGATGGAATCCGTTTTGCGACATTTCCGGCAGCCGCCACCGTAGGCTCGCTGATCCTTCCCATCCAGTCGCCCATAGTCTTATCCAGATTGCTGGTCATGGTATGCCATGCATCCTGAAGGCTCGCCGGAAGCACTTTGAACACGCCGTTTAAACTGCTTCCAATCTCTCCAAATCCGGACTCCAGGTCCTGATACATCTTTGGCATGTTCTGGATCAAAGATGCGATCTCTTTCCAGAGCTTACTTCCGATAAAATAGATCAGGATCCCGACTGCCCCTAATACTGCGATGATAATTAATGCGGAGCCCAGTTTCTTAACGATTTTAACACGCTTTTCCAGCCAATTGACGATTGGGCTGGCAATATAGGAGATAAACCATCCGATCACGAATGGCATAAAGAAGCCCAGCAGCCGAAAGCCTACATAGATGAACAGGATCGTCGCTATCAGGCTGAAAGTCAGGCTCACGATCACCTTCCAATAGGGACGGGTATCATGCAACTGTTCCTTAAAGTTCGTCTCCATATGGCTACTCCACCTCTTCTTTGCCCAGCAATTCCGTCTCTACAAACGCCCAGATATCGTCTTTTCCCTGCTTGGTCACAGAGGAAAATGGGAGGACCTTGGTTCCCCGAACAAGATTAAGCCCTTGCCTTACTGCCTTCAGATGCTTGTCAACCTGGCTTCTTTTAATCTTATCCAGCTTCGTAGCTATGATGATCGGATTGTACCCTTGTGCCACGATCCAGTCGTACATCATCTTGTCATTGGCAGAAGGATCATGGCGGATATCAATCAGCAGGAATACCGCTTTTAACTGGGCTGATCCGTGCAGATACCGTTCGATCAACTTCCCCCATTTTGCCTTCTCCTGTTCGGAAACCTTCGCGTATCCATACCCGGGAAGATCCACCAGATACAGTTCTTCATTGATATTGTAAAAATTGATGGTCTGGGTCTTTCCCGGCGTAGCCGATATCCTGGCATAGGACTTGCGGTTCATCAGCGCATTGATCAGTGATGACTTCCCTACATTTGATTTCCCCGCAAAAGCAATTTCCGGCAGCTGATTGTCCGGCAGCTGGCTGGTTAGCCCGCACACGGTTTCCAGATTTATATTTCTGATAATCATTCTATTTCCCTTTCCTATTCTGCCAAAGCGATTTTCAATACAGCATCCATATGGGATACTGGAATAATCTCCAGCCCCCTGGTAATCTCCGAAGAGATCTCCTCCACATCCGGCTCATTCTCCTGCGGAACGATCACCGTGCGGATGCCCGCGTTCTTTGCTGCCAGCAGTTTTTCCTTCAGTCCGCCGATAGGAAGCACGCGGCCTCTTAAGGTGATCTCCCCGGTCATGGCAACATCTGCCCGTACTTTTCTTCCGGTGATCGCCGACATCATGGCCGTAGCCATGGTGATTCCGGCAGATGGGCCGTCTTTCGGAACGGCACCCTCCGGTATATGGATATGTACGTCATGCTCCTTGAAGAAATTTTCCTCTATCTTATGCTCCCTGCTGACAGAGCGGATGTAACTGATGCCGGTCCTTGCGGATTCCTTCATCACATCTCCCAATTGCCCGGTCAGCAGGATCTCTCCCTCGCCTGGCATAACATTCACTTCAATCTGAAGCGTGTCCCCGCCTACGCTGGTCCACGCCAGCCCGCGGACGATCCCTATCTCATCCGCCTTATTGGCCATCTGGTAGATATACAGTTCCTTGCCAAGATAGAGATGGAGGTTGCGCTCGGTCACATGAACCGCCTTCTTCTTTGTCTCCAGGATCTCTCTGGCTGCCTTCCTGCAGATGTCCCCGATCTTACGCTCCAGCTGCCTGACTCCGGCTTCCTTCGTATAGTTGCGGGCCATCTTCCACAGCGCGTTCCGGCTTATGGTCAGCTGATCCGGCGCAAGGCCGTGCCGCTCCAGCTGCTTTGGTATCAGATGCTCGATGGCAATATGCATCTTCTCATTCTCCGTATAGCTGCTGACTTCGATGACTTCCATCCGGTCCAGAAGCGGACGCGGGATGGTCTGAAGCGTGTTAGCCGTGGTGACAAAAAGCACTTCGGAAAGATCCATCGGCACTTCCAGATAATGATCCCGGAACTTGCTGTTCTGCTCACTGTCCAGCACTTCCAAAAGCGCGGAGAAGGTGTCTCCTTTATAATCATTGCTCACCTTGTCAATCTCATCCAGCAGCATCAGAGGATTCTTGACACCCGCTTGCTTCAGCGCGCTGGCAATTCTTCCTGGCATGGCGCCCACATAGGTCTTCCTGTGCCCCCGGATCTCCGCCTCGTCCCGCACGCCTCCCAGGGAAATACGCACATAAGGCTTTTTCAGCGCCCTGGCCAAAGACTTGGCAATGGAAGTCTTACCGGTACCCGGAGGTCCGACCAGGCACAGGATGGGGGAATCTCCCTTTTTCGTCAGCGCCCTGACCGCCAGAAATTCCAGCACCCGTTCCTTGACTTTCTCCAGGCCATAGTGATCCTCGTCCAATACCTTCTTGGCATAGGCGATATCCTTGTGATCCCTGCATACTTTATCCCAGGGCATTTCCAGCATTGTCTCAATGTAAGTGCGGATCACTCCCACCTCCGCAGGACTGTTCATGGAGTTCTTAAACCGCTTGATCTCCTTGCCAAGCTTCTCCTTGACTTCCTTGGGGGCTTTTAAGGCATCTGCTTCCTGCTGGAATTCTTCCGCGTCTGAAAGCGTATTGTCATCTCCCAATTCCTCGCGGATCAGCTTCATCTCTTCTCGGAGAATGTACTCCCGCTGGTTCTTGTCCACTCGCTCCTTGACTTTCTTCTGAAGTTCTTCCTTTACATTGAGGATCTGTATCTCGCTCACCAGCTTATAAGCCAGAAGTTCATAGCGCCGCATCAGATCCGGCTCCTCCAGCAGCTGCTGGGCATCCGTATAGGAAAATGGCATGTTGGCGGCTATGACGTCTACCAGTTTTTTCAGTTCGTTGATATTTTCAATTTGAACCGCCAGTTCCTTGGACAGTTTCGGATCTTTTAAAAGATATTCCTTGAAAATGTCCTTCATCCCCCGGATCATGGCGTCCAGATTCATAGGATTCTTCTCAGCGCCCGTATCTTCAATGGATGTATCCGTATCTGGAATCACCGTTATATTTGCCCTCATATAAGGCTCTTCGAATTCCATCACATTGATGCAGGCCCTTGATTCTCCGGATATCAGCACCCGAAGCATTTTCTTAGGTAATTTGACTACCTGCCTGATGGCAGCGACGCAGCCGGTCTGGTACACATCCGTAACCCCCGGGCTCTCCGTCTCTACATCTTTTTGGGCTGTCAGGAATATCTTCTGGTCTCCCAGCATGGCTTCCTCTATTGCCTGGATAGACTTGGGCCTGCTTACGTCAAAATGACGCACCATCTCCGGCAATATGGACAGTCCTCTTAATGCTACCATAGGAAGGCTTAATGTTTCTCTGTTCATATACTATTCTCCCAGTTATAAAACTGGCGGGCACAAATGTCTTTCTTGCACCCGCCATACTATTTTATGCACTCTCAGATCTGACGGATGCGTGCTCGCATTCCGGTTCTCCGATTCCTTTTACAACATCTTCTGTAATTCGGCATGATTTTAAGGTCTCATCAGATGGAGCCTTGTACATGATATCCATCATGATATTCTCCATGATGGCTCGAAGCCCTCTTGCACCAGTCTTCCGCTTAAGGGAAGTCTCCGCAATCGCTTCCAGCGCTTTTTGATCAAAGATCAGATCCACGCCGTCTAGTTCCAACAGTTTCTGGTACTGCTTTACAATCGCGTTCTTTGGCTCTGACAGAATCTGCATCAGCGCTTTCTTATCCAACATCTCCAATGCGACCGTCACCGGCATACGGCCTACCAACTCAGGGATCAGTCCGAATTTCACCAGATCCTGAGGCAGTACCTGCGCAAGCAGCCTGTCTACATCATTCTCATGCTTCTTTGCAATATCGGCATTAAATCCAATGGATTTCTGGTCAATACGCTTTTCAACAATCTTATCGATACCTTCAAACGCTCCACCGCATATGAACAGGATGTTGGTCGTATCAATCTGGATCAGTTCCTGATGAGGATGCTTCCTTCCTCCCTGCGGAGGAACATTGGCAACCGTGCCCTCCACGATCTTAAGCAGGGCCTGCTGCACGCCTTCGCCGGAAACGTCCCTAGTAATCGAGGGATTCTCGGACTTTCTGGTTATCTTATCAATCTCATCAATATAGATGATGCCGTATTCCGCGCGCTCGATATCGCCGTCCGCAGCCTGGATGATCTTAAGAAGGATATTCTCCACATCTTCTCCTACATACCCTGCCTCCGTCAGCGCAGTCGCGTCTGCAATGGCAAACGGAACATTCAGGATCTTGGCCAGGGACTGGGCAAGCAGCGTCTTCCCGCAGCCAGTAGGCCCCAGCATCAGGATGTTGCTCTTATTCAGTTCTACCCCCATATCCTTCTGGGCCATAATCCGTTTATAATGATTATAGACAGCCACAGAGAGCACTTTCTTTGCCTCTTCCTGGCCGATCACATACTCATCCAGAAATTCTTTGATTTCTTCTGGCTTCAGGAGATTGATGTCAGCGAATGGATTCCAATGCCTTCCATCATCATATTCGAATTCCTCTTCTATAATCTCTGCGCAGACATCGATGCACTCGTCACAGATATAAGCCCCGTTGGGGCCTGCAATCAGTTTTCTCACTTGGTTCTGCGTCTTATTGCAGAACGAGCATCTCACCTGATCGTCGTTCTTTCCTACCATACTCTCACCTCATAATAATAAGGACCGATGCGCAAGACTAACGGCTCTTGATTACTTCGTCAATTAAACCATATGCTTTCGCTTCTTCCGCAGACATGAAATTATCCCTCTCTGTACCGATCCGGATAACGTCAAGCGGCTGTCCTGTATTCTCTGCTAATATCTGATTTAATTTTTGACGGGTCTTTAATATATGTTCAGCGGCAATCTGAATCTCCGTTGCCTGTCCCTGTGCGCCGCCTGATGGCTGATGGATCATGATCTCTGCATTCGGAAGAGCCAACCTCTTGCCTTTGGTTCCCCCTGCCAGCAGGAAAGATCCCATGCTTGCAGCCATTCCGATACAGATTGTCTCAATATCGCACTTGATATACTGCATGGTATCATAAATTGCCAGACCGGCTGTCACAGATCCTCCCGGGCTGTTGATATACAGATGGATATCCTTTTCCGGATCCTCTGCCTCAAGAAACAGCAGCTGTGCTACAATCACGCTTGCAGACACATCCGTCACTTCCTCGCCCAGAAAAATGATTCTGTCTTTTAATAATCTTGAATAGATGTCGTAGGAGCGCTCTCCGCGGCTTGTCTGTTCAATGACATAAGGTACTAAACTCATGTATATGCCTCCTAACTACATGTTACTTGTATAGACTTATTTTTCAACAGCATTCTCTATCAGGAAAGTTATGGCCTCCTGTACTGCCATATCTTCCTTCATCTGCTTCTTTTCATTCTCATCCATGAATTCTTTCAGTTTGTCTACTTCCATCTTATAACTTTCCGCCATCTTAGCCAGTTCTTCATCCAGTTTTTCGTCGCTGATCTCGATATTCTCTGCCTTTGCGATCGCTTCCAGCACAAGGCGGGTCTCAATGCGCTTGATCGCCTGCGGACGCAGTTCATCCATCATCTTGTCGGCAGTCATACCCGTAAACTGGAAGTACTGCTCCAGGGAAATGCCCTGCGACTGGATTCTCTGTGCGAAATCATCGGCCATCTGCATAACCTGAGTCTCGATCATCGGCTGAGGGATCTCATACTGCGCATTCTTGACTACAGCATCTACAGCCTGGTCTTCCTGCTTTCTCTTTCCTTCGGAAGCCTTCTGATCTTTAATCTTTGCCTTAATATCAGCCTTATATTCCTCTAATGTATCAAATTCAGAAACTTCTGCTGCGAATTCATCATCAATTTCCGGAAGTTCCTTTGCCTTAATCTCATGAATCGTGCATTTGAATACTGCTTCTTTGCCTTTCAGATCCTCGGCATGGTAATCTTCCGGGAAGGTAACCTTGACTTCCATCTCCTTCTCGGCCTCTGCGCCTACCAGCTGTTCCTCGAATCCAGGAATGAAAGAGCCTGATCCGATGGTCAGAGGATAGTTCTCCCCTTTCCCGCCTTCGAAGGCTACTCCGTCGACAAAGCCTTCGAAGTCCAGGATCACTTCGTCCCCATCCTGTACCGGACGGTCTGTTACGGTGATTGTCCTTGCATTCTTCTCTGCTTCTTCCTGAATCTTGGCATCCACTTCCTTCTGCGTCACGCGCGTAGATACCTTTTCTATCTCCAGTCCTTTATACTCGCCAAGTGTCACTTCCGGCTTTGTCGCAACATCGGCCGTGAAGATGAATGGCTTTCCTTTTTCGATCTGTACCACATTGATCTGCGGTCTTGATACGATGTCAAGTTCCGCTTCATCATAAGCTTCTGCATATGCCTTTGGAATCAATTCATTTGCAGCGTCATCATAAAAGATCTCTGCGCCATACATCTTCTCGATCATCTGGCGCGGAACCTTTCCTTTGCGGAAGCCTGGCAATGAAATCTTATTCTTTTGCTTCATATATGCACTCTGAAGCGCTTTCTCTAAATCATCGGCAGGAACTTCGATGGTAAGTTTTGCCATGTTTTTCTCTAACTTTTCTACCTGTAAACTCATTTACTATTTCCTCCTGTTTCTATCCCGCCCTTCGGTAGTCGAAAAGATGGGCATACTACATTACATTCACCTCAGAAGTATAACACAAACATCTGTAAATATCTAGCCTTGAATTTCATCTAAGCGAAGTATTTTTAAGACCAGGCTGTTCATATCATCCTCATCAACGGAATATTCATGATTCTTATCTGCCTGCACATGCAGGATGACCGTTTCTTCCTCTCCATATGCAGTGTCCTGATAGGCGGCGTCCAGCAGTTCGTAAGCATGGTTGACAATATCATTCAATACCTGCTGCGTCACCTCTTCCGTGGTTCCCTCATAGCCTCCCTCTTTGATCTTCTGGGTAATCTTGATGGAATCTTGCGAAAGAGACTGCTGGAAGTTAACGAATACATCCGAAGGCTGTATGGATACCGGCACTTCGTACTCCCTTTTTCCGGTTTTTTCCGCCTTTCCTACATCATAACGCATGGTAGCGAATATCTTGGACACCAGATCCGCAAACTGCGCCGTCTTGGTCTCGTTCATCTCAATCTCATTGGTGATATTGGCTGCCACAAAGTTATCGATGGACTGCTGATACTGACGCATCAGAGAATTTTCCGTGGCATCCTCCATGTAAGTCCTGGCCCTTGACGTATCACCCTGAAAAGTCAGATCCAGCAAAGCCTGCGTATATCCGGAGGCATCAAAATCCTTGCCGCAGCCCGTGACAAAGAGCGCCAGCATAAGAACCAGCGCCATAATCCGGAATATCTTTTTATATCTTTTCATACGCAATCATCTCGCCAATCTCTTTTGCCTTGTCGCTTCCCGCCAGTACCTCAATCAGCTTAAGGGCAAAATCGACTGCCGCGCCTGCACCTCGTCCGGTGATAACATTGTTATCCACCGTCACCGGAACCTTTGTAATGACCGCGCCCTGGATATCCTGCTCCACAGTAGGATGGCATGTGATACGCTTGCCCTTCAAAAGGCCAAGGTTCGCCAGCACCGTAGGACCCGCACAGATCGCGCCGATATACTTTCCTTCTTCAAAGAAGTCTTTTACGACCCTGCGCACGCCTGAGTGGGCATCCAGATTCAGCGTTCCCGGCATGCCGCCCGGAAGAACGATCATGTCTGACTCCACAAAATTCACCTCTTCAAACAGGTCTTCTGTCTGAACATTGATTCCATGCGCCCCATGGACCGTGTATTCTTCGGTAATCGAAACAGTATCTACATAGATCTGGGCTCTTCTGAGCAGATCTACCGCTGTCAAGGCTTCAATTTCTTCAAATCCGTCTGCTAAAATCACACTTACTTTTTTCATTGAAATCATCCTCCTTAATTTTACATATTAACACCGTTTACATTTTGTGTAAACTATATTATGATTGCTATAAATATGGTACGATTATCCAGACTGGAGGTTGGAAGCTTATGGAAATAGAACGCAAGTATCTTGTACCAATACTGCCCGACAAACTAGAGGATTACCCCTGCCGCGTCATAGAGCAGGGATATCTGAATACAGAACCCGTCATTCGTATCCGGCGGGATAACGACAAGTATGAAATCACTTACAAATCCAAAGGCTCCATGGCAAGGCAGGAATATAATCTCCCTTTGACCCGGGAAGCCTATTACCACCTTTTGCCCAAAATAGACGGACATCTGATTCAAAAGAAGCGTTACATGATCCCTCTTTCCGGCGGATTGACCGCTGAACTGGATATATTTGGCGGGCGGCTTGCGCATCTGGTCCTTCTGGAAGTTGAATTTCCTACGGAAGAAGATGCCAATACCTTTATCCCTCCCGCCTGGTTCGGGGAAGACGTAACCTTTTCCGGAAAGTTCCACAACAGTTATCTCAGCACGCTGTAAAAGCAACGATTTGTTTCTTTTTCTTAAAAAGAAACGTTTCGGTGCATAGATATCTATTTATTAGGTAAATTGCTATACTAACAAGTGAAATGACTTGTGGGGGTTAACGATTATGCCTAATATACAGCTGGCCAATAACTTAAGATATCTAAGAAAACAACATAATCTGACACAAACGACCTTAAGCAATATGCTGAACATTTCCAGACAGGCTTACTCTAACTATGAGACAAGCAAGCGTACCCCGGATCTGGATTCTCTGCTTCACCTGGCCGGATTTTACCACGTCAGTCTCAACGATCTTGTCCTTGGAAGCCTGAAAGACAAGCATGTCACCACGTCAGGCATATCCGAGGATACGATTCCCTATGCTCTCGCAACAGATAAAAAGACCGGCAATTCCATCTATCTCACGGATGAAGAAGTAGATATGATTCTAAATTTCCGCACCCTTTCCAACGAGAATAAACAGATTATTACCGGCTTTCTACATTCCAATTCCAAACATCCAGATTAATCAGCCAACGCAAATCCATCATGAACAGCTATCATGGCCTGCTCGATGTCATCCTCTGCAACCAGTACGGTAATCCGGATCTCGGAAGTAGAGATCATGTTGATGTTGACCCTTGAGTTGTACAGAGATTCAAACATCTTTGCCGCCACGCCAGGATTGCTCATCATTCCGGCGCCTACGATGGAAAGTTTTGCCACCTTCTCATTCCATGTAATATCCTGGATCGTAAGTCTCTTTTTATTTTCCTCCAGAATCCTGATCGCATTCTCCAGGTCATCGGATGCCACCGTAAAGGAGATGTCTTTCGTCCCTTCTCTTCCCACTGACTGAAGAATAATATCCACATTGATATTGTTGCCAGCAAGGGTATCAAAGATACGGAATGCGATTCCTGGCTTGTCTTCCACTCCTATGACTGAGATTCTGGCAGTATTCTTATCGGCCGCCACGCCTGTCACTAATAGTTTTTCCATTTCGCTTGCCTCCTTGACTACGGTTCCCTCTGAGCGGTTCAGGCTGGACCGTACCACTAATTCTACGTTATATTTCTTCGCCATTTCCACAGATCGGTTGTGAAGCACCTTTGCGCCAAGGCTAGCCAGTTCCAGCATCTCATCATAGGTTATCACGTCTATCTTCTTTGCATCCTTCACAATTCTTGGGTCTGCCGTATATACGCCGTCCACGTCTGTATAGATCTCGCATTTATCCGCGTGCAGCACCGCTGCCAGCGCTACCGCCGTCGTATCGGAGCCGCCCCTTCCAAGCGTCGTGATATCGTCATATTTATTAACGCCCTGGAAGCCCGTTACAATTACAATCTTCCTGGAATCCAGCTCGTGGAGGATCCTCTCCGTATCCACGCGCTTAAAACGCGCATTTCCGTAGCGGGATGTGGAATGCATCATTACCTGGAACGCATTCAGGGATACTGCCGGTACATCCAGAGCATGCATTGCCATTGCCATCAATGATACGGATACCTGCTCGCCTGTTGACAGAAGCATATCCATCTCCCTCTTTTTTGCCTTAGGATTGATGGCATTCGCCATT
Organism: [Clostridium] scindens ATCC 35704; assembly: GCF_004295125.1. Lineage (NCBI taxonomy): Bacteria > Bacillati > Bacillota > Clostridia > Lachnospirales > Lachnospiraceae > Lachnoclostridium > [Clostridium] scindens. The sequence goes on from NZ_CP036170.1 coordinate 22,829, forward strand.
TCGATCAGATTGTCCGTCGTATCCCCCATGGCAGAAAGCACGACCACAATGTCATGTCCTGCCTTATAGTCCTCAATGCAGCGCTGGGCCACATTGAAGATTCTCTCCTTGTTGGCCACAGAACTGCCGCCAAATTTCTTTACTATTAACATATATCCTCCTGCAGCAAGTGCCCGATTAATTGATATCCGTCCGGCCAGTTCCTGCCGGTCGCGTAAGCCGTCTTCTCATTATACGCCTCTGGGCCTGCTTCTTCTTTCGTACTGTCATACAGAAGATAGGGAACCGGCTCCCCTGTATGGGTGCGTACTTTGATGGGCGTTGGATGATCTGGCAGAAGCAGAAGCCTGAATTCTTCTCCCGCCTTTCTAAGTCCATCCACTACGATGCCCAGTACTTTTTTATCTATATTTTCTATCGCGGTAATCTTATCCTTTACAATTCCCTGATGTCCCATCTCATCGGGCGCCTCCACGTGAATATACGCGAAGTCATAGCCGTCTTTTGTCAGGGCTGCGACTGCCGCCATGGCCTTCCCCTCGTAATTAGTATGCAGGCCTCCGTTGGCGCCTTCTACGATCACGCGGTCCATGCCTGCTCCCACCGCGATTCCTTTTAAAAGGTCAACCGCCGAGATCATCACGCCGCGCTTGCCGGTACGCTCCTCAAAGGATGTCAGCGCCGGCTTCTTTCCCGCGCCCCAGAACCAGGCGGAGTTGGCCGGATGTAGGCCCTCGCTTCTACGCTTTACATTGATCGGATGGTTTTCCAGGATGTCATAGCTTTTCTTCATCATGTCCCGGAGTACCTCGTTTTGCGGAAGGTAATCCCCGATTCTTTTTGCGAGAATATCATGAGGAGGCGTCAGTTCTACCACGTTCCCATTCTTCCAGATCAGAAGATGACGGTAACTGGTTCCGGCATAGAAACGGTAGCCTTCCCTCTCAAGTCCTTCTCTTAGGGCCTCCAGAAGGATCGCCGCATCCTCGGTACTGATCTCATCGGAACTGTGGTCGATGATCGTCCGGTCTTCATAGTCGCAGTCTTCCTCCGACAACGTCACGATGTTGCAGCGGAAAGACACGTCCGTCTCTTCCATATCTACGCCGATGCTCAGCGCTTCTAACGGAGAGCGTCCGGTATAATACACCTTTGGGTCATAGCCCATGACTGCAAGGTTGGCCGTATCGCTTCCCGGAGCCATTCCTTCCGGAACCATGGAGGCCATCCCCAATTCGGATACCTCCGAAAGGCAGTCCATCACAGGCGTCGCCGCTGCTTCCAGCGTCGTCCGCCCGTTCAGTTCCTCAAGAGGCCTTCCTGCCATCCCGTCGCTAAGCAATACCACATATTTCATAATCTCTCTCCTATTCCTTCTGGTCTTCGATACGTATCATATGTAAGATCTGATCCTTGTAGATGTTGGCGCGGGTATCATAATCGCCCTCCATCATGACGGGAGTCGTAAAGCCGAATTCTCCCTCCAGTCCGTCGGCCCTTATGATCTTGATATCCCCGAAGGAGTCCTGAAGCGCCGGAAGCATCTCCTGCGCATCGCCTTTCATTCGGATAAAGAATCTGCGCTTAGAGTCCGCCTTGTCTTCCAGGTGCAGCTTCTCCTGCTTCCACATGGTCATAATATTGCGGTTGAGATGCTTTGCGGCATCTACCACGTCCGCAACGACCGCGCTGGCAGTGGGAAGTTTTCCCGCGCCGCTTCCATAGAACATGGCATCGCCCAGAACATTGCCGTGTACGAATATGGAATTGAACACGCCATTAACATTATAAAGCGGATGCTCGGGATAGAGCATGCAAGGCGCCACGATCGCATGCAGACGGTTGCCTGCATATCTCTTGCTGGAAGCCAGCAGCTTGATGGCGGTACCCATAGCCTTGGCATACTTCATATCTTCCACCGTTATTTCTGTGATTCCTTCACAGTAGATATCTTCAAAGTCGACCTGCTGGCCGGATATCAGGGAGGACAGGATCGCAATCTTCCTGCAGGCATCATATCCTTCCACATCCGCCTCCGGATTGCGCTCTGCATAGCCGTTGGCCTGCGCCTCTTTGAGCACCGTATCGTAGTCAGCGCCTTCGTAGAACATCTTCGTCAGCATATAGTTGGTGGTTCCATTCAAGATGCCTGTAATCTCTTCAATCTCGTCAGCAGTGAGGGAAGAATTCAGCGGGCGGATGATCGGGATTCCGCCTCCCACGCTTGCTTCAAACAGGAAGTTGATATTGTTCTCTTCTGCGATGGAGAGCAGTTCCGCACCGTGCTTTGCAACCAGCGCCTTGTTGGACGTGGCCACGCTTTTTCCTGCCTGCAGGCATCTTTTAACAAATGTATAGGCCGGCTCGATGCCTCCCATTACTTCCACCACGATCTTAATCTCATCGTCATTGATAATCGTCTCAAAATCATGGACAATCTTTTCCTGTACCGGATCCTCAGGAAAATCCCTCAGATCAAGCACATACTTGATATTCAGTTCATCGCCGATCCTCTGGTTGATCCGGGCGCCATTCGTGTTTACGACTTCCACTACTCCGGAACCAACCGTTCCGTATCCCATAACTGCTATATTTACCATACGTTCCTCCCTTTAACTATTCACCGTCTGTTTCAAGTATGCATTTATAAACATGTCGATGCTGCCATCCATGACAGCGCCCACATTGCTGTTCTCCACATTGGTCCTATGGTCTTTTACCATAGTATATGGCTGCATTACATAAGAACGGATCTGGTTGCCGAATCCGATTTCCTTAACTTCGCCGCGGATGTCGGATACCTTCTCTGCCTGCTCCTGCTCCTTCATCAACTGAAGCTTTACTTTCAGCATCTGCATCGCTTTCTCTTTGTTGTGATGCTGCGAGCGCTCATTCTGGCATTGTACCACGATCCCGGTGGGAAGATGGGTGATGCGGATCGCGGAGGAAGTCTTATTCACATGCTGCCCTCCTGCCCCGCTGGCCCTGTAAGTATCAATTTTCAAATCATCATCTGCAATTTCAATGTCAATCTCATCCTCTATATCCGGCACCACATCACAAGATGCAAAAGATGTCTGCCGTTTGCCCGCCGCATTAAACGGCGAGATGCGTACCAGTCTGTGGACTCCCTTTTCCGACTTCAGATATCCATAGGCATTCTCTCCGTTCACCTCAAAGGTTACCGTCTTGATGCCCGCAATATCCCCGTCCAGATAGTCCAGCACCTGGATCGTGAATCCTTTCCGCTCTGCCCAGCGGCTGTACATCCGATACAGCATGCTGGCCCAGTCGCAGGATTCGGTTCCTCCTGCCCCGGCGTGTATCGTAACGATGGCATTGCATGCATCGTACTCGCCGGACAGCAGCGTCTGGATCCTGAGTTCCTCGTATGAGGTCTCAAATCCCCGGATCTCTTCTTCTATCTCGCGCGCCATAGAAGGGTCTTCATCCTCATATCCCATCTCGATCAGGAGATTGATGTCATCGTAGGAAGCATACAGATTCTGGATGGTCTCCACCAGTTCTTTGAGATGCTTCAGCTCCTTCATCAGTTTTTGGGATTCTTCCGGATTATCCCAGAAGCCCGGCTCTTCTACTTTGCGCTCTAATTCTTCAATCCTTCTTATCTTGCCAGATAAGTCAAAGTGAATCCCTCATTTCAGCGAGGGGTTCATCATAAGCATTCATGATGCTCTTAAACTGATCTAATTCAACCACTCAATCACCTCTTTCATCATTCTATTTGCGCCCGCAGCACTGTTTGTATTTCTTTCCGCTTCCGCATGGGCATGGATCATTGGGATAGATCTTTTTCTCTGTTCGCTTCTTAGGCGTATGGGCAGCGCTTTCATCCTTGTTGGTCCCGGTAACCTTGGCTACCTGCTCCCGTTCCACCTTCTGCTCGATCCTTACGTGAGCCAGCGTACGGATCGTGTCTTCCGAAATGCTCTTGGTCATCTGATCAAACATGTCATATCCGATCATCTTATACTCGACCTTCGGATCTCTCTGTCCATATGCCTGAAGGCCGATGCCCTGGCGTAATTGGTCCATATCATCGATATGATCCATCCATTTCGCATCAATGACTTTCAATAGGACTACACGCTCGATCTCACGCATATGCTCCGGCTCCGGAAATTCTGATTCCTTCGCCTCATAAGCCTTCGCCGCGCGTTCTTTCAGCAGATGCTTCAATTCCTTCTGGCTGAATTCCTTTACATCCTCTTCCGTGATTGGCGCCATCGGAATCGTATTATGGATGGTCATATTCAACTCTGACAGATTCCATTCATCATAATCCTGGTCCGGGCTGGTGACCATATCCACCACGTTCTCTACATACTCGTTCAGCATATGGAAGATAGAGTCGCGCATATTCTCTCCATCCAGGACGCGGCGTCTTTCTTCATATATAATCTCCCTCTGCTCATTCATGACCTGGTCATATTCCAGCAGATTCTTACGGATTCCAAAGTTGTTGCTTTCTATCTTCTGCTGCGCCTTCTCAATAGCCGTAGACAGCATCTTATGCTCGATCTGCTCGCCTTCTTCAACGCCCAGCTTCGTAAATACGTCCATCAGCCTCTCGGAGCCGAACAGGCGCATCAGATCGTCTTCCAGGGAAATATAGAATCTGGATTCTCCCGGATCTCCCTGACGTCCGGAACGTCCGCGCAGCTGGTTATCAATACGCCTGGACTCATGTCTCTCCGTACCGATGATCTTAAGCCCGCCTGCTGCCCTTGACTCGTCATCCAGCTTGATATCTGTACCACGGCCGGCCATGTTAGTGGCGATGGTTACTGCGTCATGGACGCCGGCCTGCGCAACGATCTCTGCCTCCATCTCATGGAACTTGGCATTCAGCACGTTATGCCTGATTCCGCGCTTTTTCAGCATGCCGCTTAAGAGTTCCGAATTCTCAATGGTAATGGTGCCCACCAGCACCGGCTGATGCCTGGCATGGGCTTCTTCAATCGCATCGCAGACTGCCCGGAACTTCTCCTTCTGCGTCTTATATACCGCATCCTCAAGGTCTTTCCTGATTACCGGCACATTGGTAGGAATCTCGATAACGTCCATTCCGTAGATCTCGCGGAACTCTTTTTCCTCGGTCAGTGCGGTACCTGTCATACCTGCCTTCTTCTCATATTTATTGAACAGATTCTGGAACGTGATCGTTGCCAGCGTCTTGCTCTCTCTCTTAACCTTCACATGCTCTTTGGCCTCTATCGCCTGGTGAAGTCCGTCAGAATAGCGGCGGCCCGGCATGATACGGCCGGTAAACTCATCGACGATCAGCACTTCGTCATCCTTAACTACATAGTCCTTGTCTTTGAACATCAGATTATGGGCTCTGAGGGCAAGAATGATATTATGCTGGATCTCCAGGTTCTCCGGATCTGCCAGGTTCTCAATATGGAAGAACTTCTCAACCTTTATCACGCCGTCTTCCGTCAGGTTGATATTCTTCTCTTTCTCATTTACGATAAAGTCTCCGGTCTCCGCGATGTCTTCTCCCATGATGGCATTCATCTTGCTGAATTCCCCGCTGGCTTCGCCGCGTTCCAGCTGGCGGGCCAGGATGTCGCAGGCCTCGTAAAGTTTTGTGGACTTTCCGCTCTGGCCGGATATGATCAGAGGAGTTCTGGCCTCATCGATCAGTACGGAGTCGACCTCATCAATGATGGCATATTTCAGGCCTCTTTGTACAAGCTGCTCTTTGTAGATGACCATATTGTCCCTCAGGTAATCGAAGCCCAGCTCATTGTTGGTGACATATGTGATGTCGCAGTTATAAGCCGCACGGCGCTCGTCGTTGTCCATGCTGTTGAGTACGACGCCAACGGTAAGGCCAAGGAACTCATGCACTTGTCCCATCCACTCGGCATCACGCTTAGCCAGATAATCATTGACCGTTACGATATGCACGCCTTCGCCTGCCAGCGCGTTCAGATAGGCCGGAAGGGTGGAAACCAAAGTCTTTCCTTCACCAGTCTTCATCTCGGCGATGCGCCCCTGGTGGAGGATAATGCCGCCGATCAGCTGCACGCGGTAATGCTTCATGCCCAGGGTACGGACCGCTGCTTCCCTAACCACTGCATATGCTTCCGGAAGAATGTCATCCAGCGTCTCGCCTTCCGCCAGACGCTTCTTGAATTCCCTAGTCTTTTCCTTTAATTCACTATCCGTAAGTTTTTGCATCACAGGCTCAAGCGCCTCGATCGCATCCGCGATAGGATAGATTCTTTTCAATTCATTTTCGCTATGTGTACCAAATATTTTTTGTATCAAACTCATATTGACGTATACTCCTTGTCGCTAAATTAGCCAGTCTCTGACCACTCTATTCCTCATTCTAGCACTATCTATATTCCAATTCAACTAATTTATAAAGTGTTCACAAACTGTTAATCTCACTGTCATCAATACTTTGCCACGATTTCATAGGGAATATCCCCCCCAAACAGATCCAGCGCGCTGCCGATTGTAAAGTCCAGGCTTCCTCCCGAAATCTCCCGGAAATGGTTCAGGTCTTCCAGGCTTCCGATGCCGCCGGCATAGGTGATAGGGATGCCTCCCTGTCTTCCAAGGAAGGAGACCAGGTCTTCCTCGATGCCGGAAGCCTTCCCTTCTACATCCACCCCGTGCACCAGGAATTCATCACAGTATCCGGCAATGTCATCCAGCACCTCTTTTGTCAGCCTCACCCGGGTAAACGTCTGCCAGCGGTTGGTGACGATATAGTAATCCCCGCCTTTCTTCCTGCAGCTTAAGTCGATCACCACATGCTCTCTTCCTACTGCACAGCAAAGTTCCTCCATGCAATCCCAACGGATCTGTCCGTCCCTGAACGCATAGGAGGTTACGATAACATGGCTTGCTCCCGCGTCTATATATTCCCAGGCGTTATCCGCGGTAATCCCCCCACCAATCTGCAGTCCTCCCGGATAAGCCGACAGCGCCTTTAGCGCCTGGCTCCTGGTTCGTTCATAATAATCAGAAGAAGGCGGATTCAAAAGAATCACGTGCCCTCCTTTCAACCCATCTTCCTTATATAAACGCGCATAATAGTCGGCATCCCTGGCGGAAGAGAAGTTCTCCACCGTCCTGTCTCCATTGTCCGTAAGGCTTCCTCCTACAATCTGCTTTACCTTTCCATTATGTATATCAATACACGGTCTGAATCTCATATTGCCTCCTAGTATCGGTTGTCAAAAATGCGGGTGGATTTCTTCTCGCTTCTTGGAAGGTCTCCGATTGCAACCGGCTTTACATTGGTCATAATTCCAATCTTTGCTTTAAACTCCTGCTGGATCACCTTTGCCGCCGCTTTTGGCTCCACATCCTTGTTGATTTCCACGAATAAGGTGCATACATCCTTTCCGTTCATATGGTCCAGCATGAACTGATACTCGCTGGATGCCTCTTCCACGCCCTTTAGCATCTCTTCGATCTGGCTTGGAAAGATGTTGACGCCTTTTACTTTTACCATATCATCGGTACGTCCAATCAAGGTATCAATTCTTGGGAACCGGGAGCCGCAAGGGCAGTCGCCCGGAATAAATCTGGTCAAGTCATGGGTCCTGTAACGAATCAGCGGCGCTCCCTGCTTGCGCAGCGTTGTGATGACTAGTTCCCCGATCTCCCCGTCCGGAAGCACTTCCCCGGTCTTGGGGTCAACAATTTCAAAGTATACATAGTCATCCCAGTAATGCATGCCGCACTCATAGTCGCAGCTCATGGCGATTCCCGGGCCATACACCTCAGTCAGCCCATAGATATCATAGAGCTGGACGCCCAGTTCCGCGGCAATCCTTTTGCGCATCTTCTCGCCCCAGCGTTCGGAGCCGATCACGCCTTTCTTCAGGCAGACCTTATCCGTCATGTCCCTCTTGGCAATCTCCTCTGCCAGAAGCAGCGCATAAGATGAGGTAGCACAGAGGACCGTGGCCTTCATATCCTGCATCATGCGCAGCTGCTTATCCGTATTTCCCGGTCCCATAGGAATTGTCATGGCCCCCAGGTGCTCGGCTCCCAGCTGGAATCCGATGCCTGCCGTCCATAATCCATAGCCAGGCGTGATCTGGATACGGTCAAGCGCCGTAATCCCGGCCATCTCATAACATCTTGCAAACATCTTCGCCCAGTCGTCCACGTCTTTCTGGGTATAAGGAATGATGATCGGCGTCCCTGTGGTCCCGGAAGAAGAATGGATCCTTACAATTTCTTCGTCAGGCACTGCCTGCAGCCCCAGCGGATAGGCCTCCCTTAAGTCTCCCTTCCAGGTAAACGGCAGTTTTTCAAAATCTTCCTGGGTCTTAATAGATTCAATATCAATATCCTGCAGCTTCTCTTTATAAAAGCACGGCTTTGATGTCAATAATCTCAAATTTTCCTTAATCAGTCTGAATTGTAACTCTGTCATCCGCATAAGTTGCTCCTCTTATCTTTCTTTATAATCTCTTGACTGTACGGCAGCAGCCCCCAGTTCCAGCGCCAGCACATTCATTTTGGCATACTGGGGCTTCACTCGTCTGGCAAGTTCCGCCTTCATATCCTCCATCTGGATATCCAGCACCTTGCTTCCCAGCGCGACTCCCAAAAGCGCCACGTTAAGCACCTTGGGGGATCCCGCCTTTTGGCAGATGGCCTCCCCGTCAATGACATACAGCTGATGGACATGCTTCTTCAGATATGCGATCATTGCCTCTCCATCATAGCCGCCTCCGCCAAGCGTGGCTGTCACAGGCTGTACGGCCTTCTGGTTTACTACCGCTACGCCGCCTTCCTTTAGATAAGGAAGGCATCTTACCGCCTCCGCGGGCTCAAAAGCCATGATGACATCTGCACATCCTTTCGGTATCATAGGAGAATGAATCTTTGTTCCCATCCTCACGTGGCTGACCACTGATCCGCCTCTCTGGGCCATCCCGATGGTCTCTGATGTACGTACATCCATCCCCTTATCCATCGCCGCATAGGCGATCAGTTTGGAGGCAAGCACTACGCCTTGCCCTCCCACTCCGCATAACAGACAATTTTTATTCATCATGATCCACCTCCTGAATCGCGTTAAACTTGCAGACCTGCGCACAGATACCGCATCCGGAGCACAACGACGGCTCGATTGCGGCCTTGCCATCCTCGATAACGATTGCCGGGCATCCCAGTTCCCGGATGCACTGCCTGCAGAACGTGCAGGAATCCGCCGCCACATGATATCTGGCGGTCGGTCTGGTGACGGCAATACATGGGGACTTGAATATTACGACCCTTACTCCGGCCTCATCCATGACTTCCTTTACTGCCTCCACCGCTTCGTTCAGGTTCAGAGGATCTGCCTTAACGATCCGGCTTACGCCGATCCCTTCCAGTATCTTCTCGATACTCACCTTGGCCACCACTTCTCCCATCATCGTCTTTCCGGTTCCCGGATGCGGCTGGTGCCCGGTCATCGCTGTTGTAGAATTATCCAGCACGACCAGCACGATATCCGTCTGATTATAGACCGCATTGATCACGCCCGTAAGCCCGGAGGCAAAAAATGTAGAATCGCCGATAAACGCAAAGTTCACCGTTTCCGGCTCAATGATATGAAGTCCCTGGGCGATGGTCACGTCCGCGCCCATGCACAGGCAGGTGTCTACCATATCGAGGGGCTTTGAATTGCCGAGGGTATAGCATCCGATGTCTCCGCTGAACACGGCCTTTCTACCTTTGGCAGCCTGCTTTACCGCATAAAAGGAAGCCCGGTGCGGGCATCCGGCGCACAGCACCGGAGGACGGATGGGAAGCGGGGGCATCTCTTCTGCGGCTGCTCCCTCTGCCTGATTCCCTGCCATAAATTCAGGAACAAAGCGCCCCAGGTCTTCCCTGACGCTTTCTGTGCTATTTTCCCCTGCATTCCTGGTATCTCCGGTCAGCTTGCCCTTGATGTTCACGGGAAGATGGTATTTGCCCGCTATCTTCAAAAGTTCCGTCTCAATAACCGGGTCCAGTTCTTCTATGACCAGCACTTCGTCAAGCCCTTCCAGGAATGAGACTGCCAGATCTTCAGGAAACGGATGCGGGGTTCCCACGCGCAGAAGCCTTATCTCTTCCGGGACGGCTTCCCTGGTATATGCATAGCTGATACCGCCCGTGGCTATGCCTTTCCTGGAATCCGCCTTCCCTTCCACCGTATTATACCTGTAAGAAGAAAATACATGGGACAGTTCCACATTTCTCTTCTCGATCTTCATGTGGTTCTGATAGGAAAGCCTTGGGAATATCACCCAGCGGCTGGTATCTTTTAGGAAGCCCTCCGGTTCTTTTCTCGTTGCCTCTTCTTTTAATTCCACCGTCGCGCAGCCGTGGCAGACGCGGGTCGTAGGCCTTAGCAGAACTGGTGTTCCGTATTTTTCAGAATATTCAAATGCATCCTCTACCATTTCGTAGGCTTCCTCCGGAGAAGAGGGGTCAAATACCGGAAGTTTGGAAAATGCTCCAAAATGCCGGGTGTCCTGCTCCGTCTGGGAGGATATCGGACCCGGATCATCCGCCGCCACAATGACCATCCCGCCTTTTACGCCCACATAGGCCAGGCTCATCAGTGGATCAGAAGCCACATTCAGTCCCACCTGCTTCATGGTTACCAGGGTTCTTGCCCCTGCATAGGCGCCGCCCGCAGCCACTTCCAGGGCTGCCTTCTCATTGACGGACCATTCTATATGTATCCTTCCATCATCATTATGCCTGGCAACCGTCTCCAGTATCTCCGTAGACGGCGTCCCGGGGTAGCCCGACACAAGGCTCACTCCCGCATGGATGGCGCCAAGCCCGATTGCTTCATTTCCCATCAGTAGTTCTTTCGCCATATGTATTCTCCTCACATTAAAATATATTCCTATCGGGATATTTTATCATAGTAAAGCAAGAAAGTCCAGAGTTTCATATGTCTGACGCACGGCGAAAAGAAAGCAGCCGGCAGAGATACCCGCCGGCTGCTTTCAACTTGCATAAATGACCGTTTTAAATGCTATCGGTTCGTATTGTTTGTAGCATCATCTGCTTTGTTTCTTGCATTGTCATCTGCGTTATTGCGGTCATTGTCCCCGTCAAGGCTGTCCTTTACATCATTAGCGCCGTCACGGATGTCATCTCCGATCTCGTCGGTAACGCTATTGGTATCGCCTGTGCCGTCGGTAGCATCATTGGTGTTGGTATCATTGGCCTTACCGGTATTGTCGGTTGTCGTAGTGTTATTCGTAGCGCCGTTATCATCGGCATTCTTGTCATTGCCACAGGCAGTAAGGCCCATGATTACTCCGGTGCACATCAGGATAAGCATTAATTTCTTGAACTGTTTCATGTTAAATCTCCCTTTCATGTATAATTATCTTAATCAAGTATCACTTGTTGCTAGTAATATCTGCAAATTACGATAATTTATACCTTCCCCCAAATGGAAGTTTTTAACACGGCCTCCTGTATGCACTTTCTTAAATACGCTCCGCAATCCGTCCGCTTCTGTAAGCCATAAGCAGCGCTTCCAGATCTTCAATCTGCTCTTTTAAGTCCTTTCCAATGTCCGTATCTCCCACCAGTTTGCGGATGGCCACCCGTTTTACGATGGTGCTGTCCGAATGGATATCGCTTTCCTTTTCTATGGCGGCCTCCGTAGATTCAAAAGGCTCATGGGCTGCAAGGATCAATCCGTAGGAATTGTAGATCAGCGTATACCCCGCAATTCCCGTCTCCTTCTGGTATGCCCTGGAAAATCCTCCATCAATGACCAGGACTTTCCCGTTACATTTGATCGGGTTCTCCCCATTCTTGCTTTTTACCGGCACATGGCCATTGATGATGTGGGTTCCCTCTTCCGGCAGTCCGAATTCTTTTAAGATTCCATTGATTACTTTTTCATTTTCCAGGAGACAATAATAAGGATTTTTCTTCTCCTTGTGGGTTTCCTTGTCAGCCAGAAAATAACGCTCGAATGTAGCCATCTTGTCTTTACCGAACAGCGGGGAATTCTCGCTGAGCCAGATGTACCACATCATATCCTTGCCCCGCTCCTTTTCCTTTGGATCCACGGCATAGAAGCCCTTTCTCACATAACTTTCCAGAATCTCGTACAGGCTCTTTCCTTTATAAGAGCGTCCATAGATGCGAACCGTCTTCAGGCTTCCGTCATCTTTGAGCGGCACGCAGCCATGATAGAGAAGATTATTATTGTAGACTTTGTAAAGTCCTCCCTTGCTCAAAAGGAAACGCATATGGCGCTGCAGCTTCTCGCAGTTTAAGAAGGCCCGCTCCAGCCGGTCCATTACGTCTTCCTCTTCCTTGGTAAGGGCATAGGGCTTCTTAGGATCGATGGTAGGGAAATTTTTATCCAGCAGTTCGTAAGTCTGTCCGTCTATCTCTATTGTTCCCTTTTCATAGTCGATATGATGCAGGAGATTTCTGCTTTCCATCTTGAATCCCGGATTCTTTTTGATGATCTGGCCTTCCACCTTAAACTGTATGATGGACATCGCCTTGTGCATCTTGATATCCAGAAGCATCTCCGTCTGGCTGTAATTCGGCTCTCCCTTTAACTGGAAGCATTCGCAGGGATCGTCCCCATATGTAGCCATGGCAAATGTGGCCAGCGGCAGCAGATTGATTCCGTATCCTTCTTCCAGAATATCCAGGTTCCCATACCGCGCGCAGATGCGGATCACATTGGCGATGCATCCCCTCTGGCCTGCGGCAGCACCCATCCACAGCACGTCATGATTGCCCCACTGGATATCCACAGAGTGATGCTCCATCAGTTTTTCCATGATAATATGCGGTCCGGGCCCTCTATCATAGATATCTCCTACGATATGCAGATGATCTACGGTAAGCCTCTGGATCAGCTCGCTTAGAGCCACGATAAACTCTTCCGCCCGGCCGATCCGGATAATCGTGCTTACTATAGCATTGTAGTAAGACTCCTTATCCGTCATCTCCGCCTTTTCCGTAATCAGTTCTTCAATCACATAGGCAAAATCCGGCGGCAGAGCTTTTCTTACTTTGGACCGGGTATATTTGCTTGCAGCGCACTTGCATACTTCAATCAGGCGGTACAGCGTAATCTTATACCAGTCCTCAATGTTCTTCTCTTCCTTCTTGATCCTGTCCATCTTCTCCCTCGGGTAATAAATAAGAGTAGCAAGGCCCTGCTTATCCCTGCTACTCATAGTATTCCCGAAGACATCATCGATTTTACGGCGCACTGAACCAGAGCCATTCTTAAGGACATGAGAAAAAGCCTCATATTCTCCATGAATATCCGTAAGAAAATGCTCTGTGCCTTTCGGCAGATTCAGAATTGCCTGCAAGTTAATAATCTCTGTCGATGCTTTCGCGATGGTCGGATACAATTGAGAAAGCCTTTCCAGGTAACGTACGTCTAACTCTTTCATAACATCCTCCCACTAAATGTTTTATATAATACAGTTCCTCCCTTAGAACTGGATTACATCGGACATATCGTATCTTCCGGCCGGTTTCCCCGCCAGGAACTTGGCGGCCTCCACGGCCCCTTTGCCAAATACGGTCTTAGAATATGCCGTATGCTTGAACTCGATCACCTCATCCGCTCCCGCGTAAATGACTTCGTGATCCCCCACGATGGTGCCGCCGCGTACCGCAGAGATTCCGATCTCCTTGCTGTCACGCTTCTTGCGTACCTGGCTCCTGTCATATACATAGGAATACGCATTGCCCATGGACTCATTGATAGAATCCGCCAGTGCCAGAGCCGTCCCGCTGGGCGCATCCACCTTCTGGTTGTGATGCCTTTCCACCAGTTCGATATCGAATCCGGCAGGTGCCAGCACCTTGGTGGCATCTTGAAGAAGCTTCAGGAGCAGATTGATCCCCAGGGACATATTGGCAGACTTAAGTACCGCTACCTTCTTTGCCGCTTCATCTACCTTCGCCAGCTGCTCCTCTGATAATCCGGTGGTGCAAAGAACAACCGGGATCTGCCTGTCTGCGCAAAAGTCCAGAAGCCGATCCGCTGCCGCAGAGTTGGAGAAATCAATGATCACATCTGCCTTTACATCACATTTTTCTATACTCTCAAATACCGGGTAGTCATTGGTGATTCCCGTATATGTATCAATGCCCGCTACGATTTCTATCGCTTCGTCCGCTTTTATAAGGCCGGTGATTACCTGTCCCATCTTGCCATTACAGCCATGCATAATTGCCTTTACCATATCTTGAGTCCTCCTTTATCCTGTTATAAAAATGTACAAGAAAAGGATATCATATCCGCCGCTTGGACTCAACCTATGATATCCTTTTCACATATTTTCCTACCTATATCTATACCAGCTGAATGCCAAAATCCTTCATGGCCTGCGCCAGTGATTGCTCGTGTTCCGCAGTCAGTTCTGTCAAAGGCATACGAAGCGGTCCGCAGTCCATTCCCATGAACTTCATAGCCCTCTTTACCGGAATCGGATTCACCTCGCAGAAAAGACGGTCAATCAGAGGGACTGCCTTCAACTGCAGTTTTGCGCTTCCTTCTATATCGCCTTCAAAGAACTTTGCACAGATATCGTGGGTTTCCTTTGGGGCAACATTGGCCAGCACGGAGATCACGCCGATTCCGCCTAGTGACAGTAACGGCACGATCTGGTCGTCATTTCCCGAATACAGGTCGATATTGCCGTCCGTCATGGACATAATCTTTGCAATCTGAGAAATATTTCCCGAAGCCTCTTTGACACCCACAATATTATCCACATTCTTTACCAGCGCAGCCACAGTAGCCGGCTCAATATTACATCCCGTACGGCTTGCAACGCTGTACATGATGATCGGCGCCTTTGCCTCCTTTGCCACTGCGGTAAAGTGGGCGATCAAGCCTTCCTGTGTCGCTTTATTATAGTAAGGCGTTACCACCAGAAGTCCATCTGCGCCGTTCTCTGCCGCTTCTTTAGACATGTCGATGGCCGTTCTCGTACAGTTCGAACCGGTTCCCGCAACCACAGGAATTCTTTTCCTGGTGCGCTCAATGGCAAACTTCACGCAATCCATGTGCTCCTCTTCTGTCATCGTGGCTGACTCCCCGGTAGTACCACATATAATAATACTATCTGTTCCATTCTCACAGTGATAGTCAATCAGTTCATCCAGTTTATCGTAATCAATACTTCCATCTTCCTTAAACGGCGTGACGATAGCCACCCCAGATCCCTTGAATATAGCCATAATTTTCCTCCTGACTTTCATAGACATACTAACTTTATCACACTACTCATATATTGAAATATTATCACCAATTAAATATGATGTCAATGAAAGTCTCAGGCAGAATTTCCGCCGCAGAGACTCTATTCCTCCAGGCATTCCAGTTTGCTGACAGACACCTCATAAGCGATTCTCTTCTCCGTCTCTGTCTCTGTCAGTTTCTTTATGTATTCCCTGCTCTGGATCCTTCCCATAATCTGGACATGCTCGCCCACTTCGAATGTCGACGCGAATCTTGCGTTTCTGCCCCAGCAGATGCATGGTATGTAGTCTGATTTGCCATATGGCCTGTTAACTGCCAGCAAAAGGTCCGCGATCTCTCTTCCAAGCGGCGTCTTGCGGTATACCGGCAATTTGCAGATATAGCCGTCCAGGAATATGTTGTTAGTCTTCGCCCCGTCCAGCTCCTCTTCTATAAAAGACACTTCTCTTACGAATACGGATAATACAAGTCTGTTCTTTTGTTCATCGTGTCTGTTATAAGAGCGGAACTGCCCGCTTACCATAATGAACTCTCCGGTGTAGTCCTGAGACACATCGATGAGCCGTTCCGATATCATAAGCGGAATCCTGTCTTCGGAATTGCTGAGGCGCTTTACGTTAACGTCCATCATATAAAAGCCTTCTCCAAACACTTCGTGGCTGAACGTAAACGGCGATGCGACTTCCCCCATAATGGTTACCTGGTTGTTTTCAATGATCTTATCTGACATAATTTTACAATCTCCCTTCCTCTGAATCGTATTTTGAGTCATTACATAGTCTATGAGTCAAGATTCCATTTTAGAACTAAATACTTGTAAATTTTGAAAAATGTGATAAACTAATGAAGTTGTATATTTTAATAGGTAGAGAAAAGGAAGATTTGTATGAAGACAAAACGTGAAGACATTCGTAATATAGCCATTATCGCCCATGTTGACCATGGAAAGACGACGTTGGTAGATGAATTATTAAAACAAAGCGGCGTATTCCGCGAGAATCAGGAAGTAGAAGAACGCGTCATGGACTCCAATGACATCGAGCGAGAGCGCGGCATTACCATCCTGTCGAAAAACACTGCCGTATACTATAAAGATACGAAGATCAACATTATTGACACTCCCGGACACGCCGACTTCGGCGGGGAAGTAGAACGCGTCCTTAAGATGGTAAACGGCGTCATCCTCGTGGTGGATGCTTTCGAGGGCGCCATGCCTCAGACCAAGTTCGTACTGCGCAAGGCACTGGATCTGAATCTCCCGGTCATCGTCTGCATCAATAAGATTGACCGTCCGGAAGCCAGGCCTGATGAAGTCATTGATGAGGTTCTGGAATTATTCATGGACCTGGATGCCTCCGATGACCAGCTGGACTGTCCTTTTATATACGCTTCTGCCAAATCTGGAATTGCAGTCTTAGATCTGACGGATGAAGAAAAGGACATGAAGCCTCTCTTTGAGACGATCCTGGAATATATTCCGGCGCCGGAAGGCGACCCGGACGCTTCCACTCAGGTATTGATCAGCACCATCGACTACAATGAGTATGTAGGCCGTATCGGCGTAGGAAAGGTAGACAACGGCACGATTAAAGTGGGAATGGATGCAATCGTTGTCAATGAGCATAATCCCGATCGTCAGGAAAAAGTCCGCATCAACAAACTCTATGAATTCGACGGCCTGAATAAGATAGATGTAAAGGAAGCTTCCATCGGCTCCATCGTTGCCATCTCCGGAATTGCCGATATCTCCATCGGGGATACCATCTGCTCTCCGGAAGAGCCAAAGGCGATTCCATTCCAGAAGATCTCAGAGCCGACTATCGCGATACAGTTTATCGTAAATGACAGTCCTTTTGCCGGCCAGGAGGGAAAATACGTTACCTCCCGGCATCTGCGCGACCGCCTGTTCCGGGAATTGAACACGGATGTAAGCCTCCGTGTAGAAGAATCCGACAGCACCGACAGTTTCAAAGTGTCCGGCCGTGGCGAGCTGCATCTGTCCGTCCTGATCGAGAACATGCGCCGGGAAGGGTATGAATTCGCGGTCAGCAAGGCGGAAGTCCTGTATAAAAAGGATGAACACGGCAAATTATTAGAACCAATGGAAGCTGCATATATTGATGTGCCGGATGAATTTACCGGAACCGTCATTGACAAGTTAAGCCAGAGAAAGGGAGAACTGCAGGGCATGGGAACCACAGGCGGCGGCTATACCAGATTAGAGTTCAAGATTCCTTCCCGTGGACTCATCGGCTACCGGGGAGAATTTCTCACCGATACCAAGGGGAATGGAATCATGAATACCGCATTTGACGGGTATGCGCCTTATAAAGGGGATATCCAGTACCGCAAGCAAGGCTCCCTCATCGCTTTCGAAACTGGCGAGTCCGTAACCTATGGCTTATACAGCGCCCAGGAACGAGGCGTGCTCTTCATTGGACCAGGCGAAAAGGTATATTCCGGAATGGTAATCGGTGAAAATGCCAAGACGGATGATATTGAAGTGAACGTCTGCAAGACCAAGCATCTGACCAACACGCGTTCATCCAGCGCCGATGAAGCGCTGCGTCTGACTACGCCTAAGGTCTTAAGCCTGGAAGAAGCGCTGGACTTCATCGACACCGACGAGTTATTGGAAGTAACCCCTGAGAATCTAAGGATCCGCAAGAAAATCCTGGATCCGAAAATGAGAAAAAGAGGAAATAAATAATGACATTTTTATGGCTGTTAGAAGGAATCCGGACTCCCTTCTTAGACCAACTGATGCAATTCATCACATATTTTGGCCAGGAAATCATCATCATAGCGGTTATCTGTGCACTGTACTGGTGCGCGGATAAGCGCTTTGCTTATCTGCTTGGCTTTACTTATTTTACGGCCGGACTGTGCGTGCAGTCCTTAAAGATCACCTTCCGTATCCCAAGACCCTGGGTGCTGAATCCTGACTTCCATGCGGTAGAAAGCGCCATCCCCGGCGCCACAGGCTACTCTTTTCCCAGCGGGCATACGCAGGGCGCTACCTGCCTGTTCTTCCCTCTGGCGCTAAAAACAAGGAAGTTCTGGACAAAGTTTCTGTGTATATTGGCATTCCTTTCCATTGGATTTTCCAGGATGTACTTGGGCTGCCATACGCCCAAAGACGTGCTTGCATCCATGGGTATCTCTCTTCTGGTATCTGCCCTTATCTGGCACTTCCAGGTTTTTTTCCTGGATGATGCAAGGCACTTGAAACTGATCGCCGCTATCCTGGCCGGCCTTTCCCTGGCTGTTGCCGCCTATTCCCTGATCCTGATGGGAAATGGCACGATTGAAGTCAAATATGCAGCAGACTGCTGCAAGGCCGCCGGAGCAGGACTTGGGTTTGCCATCGGCTGGTACGTAGAACGTACCCGTCTGAATTTTGACACCCGCACTGGGAATATCTGGTCCCAAATATTGAAACTGGCCGCTGGTTTAGCGGCTGCGCTCATAATCAAAGAAGGCTTTTCGCTTCTCTTCGGAAGTTCTATCTTGGCAAAAATGATGGAATATCTTATACTGGTGTTGTGGGTATTGGTAATCTACCCTTATCTATTCAGTAAACTATTGAGGAGAAATGTATGAGACACTATGTAACGATCTTTTTGAAACGGCTGGCCGTAGTACTGGAATTCGTCATTTCCATCATGCTGGCCATCGGTATCGTCCTGCTGTGCCTTCGCATGGCTACTTCTTTAAGCAGCATCCCTAATCTGGATGTCTGGCCTAATTATGATGACCTGCTGGAAACCTGCTTCAACCTGATTATCGGCGTTGAATTAATACGGATGATGTATTCCCATACGCCAAGCACGGTATTCGAGGTTCTGCTTTTTGCGATCGCCCGCCAGATCATCGTAGACCACTCTTCTATCTGGAGCAGCCTGGTGGGCGTATGCGCCATTGCCGTACTTTTTGCCACCAGAAAATTCCTGTTCTGCGAATTTGACATATCCGATGAAATCATCTTTAGGGCAAGCACCAGAATCAAGACCGTCAATAAAATACTGGGCATTGACATTCCCTACGATGGCGCAAAAACCCTGTACGAGATTATCACGAAAAAGTTCGAAGAATATGAAATCGAGACTGGCGTAGGCGCCTGCGTATACTTTTCTGACTGCGGCCTCAGGGTTGCCAAAATGCATGATGGAAAAATTTCAAGAATTGAGGTGATACGTGCTATACATTAATGTCCAAACATGATATACTACATATATCAGATAGATCATCGGTCTGGATATTAATTGTCAGACTTTATCTTCTGAAATTATGTCGAAAAGGAGTTGGGCATCATGAAGTTTATCATTATCGGAAAGAACATCGATGTAACACCCGGCTTAAAAGAAGCCGTAGAAAACAAGTTAGGAAAGTTAGAGAGGTACTTTACTCCTGATACGGAAATCCACGTAACCTTAAGCGTACAGAGAGAACGCCAGAAAATCGAAGTAACCATCCCCGTAAAGGGCGGCATTATACGTTCCGAGCAGGAAAGCAGCGATATGTATGTATCCATCGATCTGGTTGAAGAGGTAATTGAGCGTCAGCTTCGCAAATATAAGAACAAGTTAATTGCAAGGCACCAGGAAGGAAGTGGCAATTTCAAGCAGGAATTCTTTGACAGTGGCGAGCGTTCCGAAGATGATGGCGAGATTAAGATCGTCCGCACCAAAAAATTCGGATTCAAGCCAATGTATCCGGAAGATGCCTGCGTACAGATGGAACTTCTAGGACATGATTTCTTTGTATTCTGCAATGCAGAGACCGATGAAGTAAATGTTGTATACAGAAGGAAAAATGGAACGTTCGGCCTGATCGAGCCTGAATTTTCCTAAAATTCCAAACATTATATTCTAAATAATAATATTCAGGGGATGTCCCCTCCTATGGTTGACCCGTAGGAGGGGACATCCCTTTTCTTGTCCTCCTGATGAAAAAATCTTCTTTTTCTCAAAATAAAACAGAAAAATTATTCAGTCCCTGTCTAAATCATCAAAAATAAGTAACTTTTTTCATTTTTTTTAGAAGAATTTTTCAATAGAATTACAGAAAAGCAAGCCAATGATAAAGGAGGAAACCACATGAAAGATATTATGAAAATTGCCAACAGCATTCCCATGTGGATTGCGTGCGGCACGGCTGTCATCCTGGTAATCGTCCAGGCTGTTATTTTCGCAAAGTCTTCATATAAGGCAGGCGAAAAAATCGGACTCACCAAAAAGCAGATGCGCGGAGCTATCAGAAGCAGCGCGATTACTTCGATCGGGCCTTCCATCGTTATCCTGAGTGGAATGCTGTCTCTTCTCATTACAGTCGGCGGCCCGATGGCCTGGATGCGCCTGTCCATGATCGGCTCAGTCATGTTTGAATCCATGGCTGCCGGGTTCGGAACCAGTTCCGTCGGCGTTCAGCTAGGCGCAGATGCTATGACCGAACTTGCCTTTGGTATGGCCGTATGGACAATGATTCTTGGTTCCATTGGATGGGTCATCGTCTCTACATTTTCCGCGAGCCGTATGGATAAAGTAGAGAAGAAACTATCCGGAGGGGATCCAAAGATGCTAACAGCCATATCTGGCGCAGCAATCCTGGGTGCTTTCTGCGCCCTCTCCTCTTCTCACCTTACAAAGTTAAATAAGAACTCCATTGCCTGCGTGCTTGGTGCCGGGATTATGGCAGTCCTTTTGATACTGGGTGAAAAAAAGAATATTAAATGGCTTGGAGAATGGGCGCTGACCATCTCGATTCTCGGCAGCATGATTATAACAGCGATTATATAAGGAGGTACCACATGGATAAAAAAGATTTATATTTTGAAAAAGAGTATATGCCTCACATGAACCGGATTGGCAAGATCACTGGATACTTAGGCGTGCTGCTTTCATTCGCGCCGGCCTTCATCCTGGCCGTAGTATATGGAATATTTCCAAAGCCGGCTGCCCTTCTAACTGCTTTCGTATCTATTGCAAGCGCTGTAGGCGTGTTATGGTTTGTTGAGCCCATTTCCTATTTTACGATCCTGGGACCCGTAGGCACTTATATGGCCTTTCTATCAGGAAACATATCCAATATGCGGCTGCCCTGCGCAAGCATGGCTCAAATATCGGCTGATGTGGAGCCCGGCACAAAGGAAGGCTCCATTATATCGACTCTGGGAATGGCGGTCTCCATCGTTGTCAATGTCTCCGTGCTAACAATCGGAGTCATTCTCGGGAGTTCCGTCTTATCCATGCTTCCCTCCAAGGTCACGGAAGCCCTGAATTATTTGCTTCCTGCACTGTTTGGCGCTTTACTGGTACAATTTGGCATGAAGCAAAAAAAACTCGCGCTGACAGTCCTTATCTTTGCGTTGATCATCTGCACGGCGATTGACGCTGGCTTATTTAACTGGCTTCCCGGCTCAAGCAATTATCTTGGGATTCTATCTTGTGTATTCTTAAGCATTGTAGTATCGGTAATCACTTATAAAAAAAGTAAAGCATCCAGAAGCGCCGAATAGGAGGAATTTATTATGACAAAACAGAATCTGTTCCGCACCACCGATGAACTTGCTCCACTATGCAGTTCCATGTGCAAAAAACTCTGGGAAAATCCGGAATGCGGGGGATATGAAAAAGAATCTGCCGATTATCTGAGAGGCATTCTAAGGGATGAGGGCTTCATAATCGTAAATGAAGAAAAACTAAAGCACGCATTCTATGCAGAATATGGAAGCGGCAAGCCTGTCATTGCCATACTTGGCGAATACGACGCTCTGCCAGGCCTTTCCCAAAAAGTTGTCGCCCACAAAGAGCCTGCTGCAAAAGGCAAAGCCGGCCAGGCCTGCGGGCATAATCTGCTTGGCAGTGGTTCTGCCACGGCAGCAATCGCTTTGAAGCGTTATCTGGAAGAAGAAGAAGTCTCCGGTACGATCCGTTTCTATGGCTGTCCCGAAGAGGAATTATTAAGTGGAAAAGTCAAGATGGCCTACTTTCATATGTTTCATGGCTGTGACCTGGCAATCAGCTGGCATCCCATGTGCGCAACTGTCGTTTATGACGAGGGGTATCTTGCCAACGCATCCGTCAAATTCCACTTCAAAGGAAAGACTTCCCATGCTGCCTTTGCTCCGGAACGCGGGCGAAGCGCGCTGGATGCGGTCGAACTGATGAATGTAGCCAGCAACTATCTAAGGGAGCATATCATTGACAAGGCGCGGATCCACTACACTACTGACAGCGGCGGGCTTCCTCCCAATGTGGTTCCGGATCATGCCAGTTCCTGGTATTTTGCAAGAGCTCCTTACATGAGCCAGGTAAGGGATATCCTTCGACGATTGGAACTGAATGCACGGGGCGCAGCCATGATGACAGAAACGGAAGTGACTGTGGAGAAGGGCATTGGCTGCTATGAGATGAGGTGCAATCATGCTTTTGCAGACCTTACCCACAAAAATATGGAAGAAGTTGGCGCATTGGAATATACGGAAGAAGAAAAGGAATTTGCCGGAAAACTGCAGGAAACTGTTGATGAAGCCACCCTAAGTTCAGAGCAGAAGCTATACGGCGAGCGC
The DNA here is from genome assembly GCF_004295125.1 of [Clostridium] scindens ATCC 35704. Classification (NCBI taxonomy): domain Bacteria; kingdom Bacillati; phylum Bacillota; class Clostridia; order Lachnospirales; family Lachnospiraceae; genus Lachnoclostridium; species [Clostridium] scindens. The sequence goes on from NZ_CP036170.1 coordinate 45,664, forward strand.
GAGGAGGCATTAGCCTCCGGGATCTACCCGAGAGACTTCTGGAAGCAGGCCACGCTTAACGGCTCCTCCGACAGCGGCGATATTAGCCAGATAATGCCGATGAATATGTTTACTACTCCTTGCTGGCCCATCGGATGCGCCCCGCATACTTGGCAGGCCGCGGCCAGCACAGGCAGTTCCATAGGAGCAAAGGGCGCTCTACATGCGGCAAAGATCATTGTCGGAATCGTCTATGATCTTCTTAATGATCCGGAAGCCACAGAAAAAATCATGCAGGAATTCAGGCAGTTGGAAGATAATGGCTATCAGCCCATGTTCGAAGAATAATCAAAAAATAACGGCCTCAGCCGCAAATCATACGGTCTCTTGACAGCCATCGGGCCGGATGATACACTTTAACCATGTAAAGTGGAACAGGATATGATGAATGGAATAAGGAGGAAGAACTATGGGAATCGCGATACAGGATCTGCTTGCACTTGAATTTTTTAAAGACTTTTACGTTGTCGCCGGTAAAAGAGGCTTGGGCAAAGAGATTCAAGGCGTTACCGTATTAGATGCTCCTGATTCCTTTTACTGGACAAAAGGCAAGGAACTGATTCTCTCTAATGGATATGTACTTTTGCAGGAACCTGAGTGTCTTCGAAAGGGGTTCCGGGATGGCGTGCTTCAGAAATGTTCTGGCATGATGCTTAAGCGCGAGCGCTATCTGGAAAAGATTCCGGATGATATCTGCCAGTTATTCGATCAATATAATATTCCTCTGATCAGTATGCCCTTTTATGTTCCATACATGGATATTATGAATCAGGTGAATACAGCGGTCATGAATCGTACGATCCGAAGGTTCAGAATCAACAGTAGCAGTTCATTCTCCTTATCCAACTTGACTTATAAAGAGCGGAAAATCAAAAGAATCCTTCAGATGGTAGAAGCAGAGATGCATTTCCCCGCGCTTCTTTATGATATCAATGAAAAAACCAGTTTCTACAGTTCCGCAAATTTTCGCAAGATTTCGGAAGGGTACGGTCTGCAGGATACGGACTACTGGGAGCCGTCCCAGACATTTACCAGGCACACATTGTGTGACTACATCCAGATGGCCCGCTATCGTCTGGTAAGACCATCCGAGGAATCGGATGCACGCGTCAGCTGGATATTGATTCCAATCTCTGTAAATAACATAGACCAGGCATACTTTGTTGTCATGGAATCCCGGGAACTGCTGGATTATTATGATGAATATTCCATTCGTATTGCCTATCTCCTGCTGCAGGCTGTCTATGAACAAATTATCGTAGCACAGAATATAGGAAATATAGGGTTCGAGAATCTGGTTCATTATATTCTGGATTATCATGACCCAGATCCGGAAAAATTGGTCTATCAGGCCAATATCCAGGGAATATCCTTATCATCCAGTTACATTTACGTCGTATTCCGCCAGCATAGCCCAGAGTTTTCCCTTCGCGAGAAAAGGAAACCATTTATGGAACTGTTTTCCAAAACGAAACTGTCCGCGCTCGCGAGAATGGTCTTCCTTGATGAAAATGAAGGGGCTTTCTTAATCCGGCAGCATTCAGATCAAAACTTGAATCTAGTCAAGATCAAAGGCCTGCTCAAAGATTTCCGCCAAAAAGTTATGGAACTGTATCCGGAAGCGGATCTGTACTTCGGCGTAATAATCAAGCCTGGAATCCTCTTGGAATTAAAGGAGAGCATAGCGAAATGCAGAAAACTGATAAATATGGGCCAGTACTTATGCCCAGATGACTTTATATGGGATTATGATAGCCTGGGGCCTCTGACCTGGCTTCAAATACCGGAGAAAGAACTGGAGGACTTGCTAGGCACATATCGCCTGCTTCTAAAAGATGAAAAGAATGCAGAACTACTCAGGACATTAAAGGTATATCTGGAAAACAACATGAATTACAGCCTTACTGCCGAGAAATTATATGTACATATCAATACCATACGTAACAGGATTGATAAAGTAAACCAATTACTGGGCATCGATTGGGATTCCCCTCTCAACAGAATGAAATGTGAGATTTTGCTTCAATATTTAAAGCTTTGATACATGTCCGTATTCCTGGGTACTGATGGGGAGCATAGCCTCCCCTTATTTTTATACTTGATCCAGAATTACAATCTCTCCCTGCACTTCTGCAAAATAGCACTGCTCTCCTTCTTCCATTCCTGCCTGCCCATTGGTTCCCTCGCGTATCTCGGCCTTGACGGCTTCCAGAACATCGAGAGGTACCAGCGCGGCTATTTCCACCTTATCCGTATAGATAGAATCCAGTATCTTTATGCCCCTCTGCCCCAAAATATACTGGATTTTCCCCAATCCCGCATAATCCGTGGCAAGCCGAAGTTTAACTCCGGGATTTTTGGTTATAATCACTGATGAGGCCAAACCTTGTTTGGCTGCAGCTGAATAGGCACGGACCAGCCCGCCGGTACCAAGCAGCGTCCCTCCAAAATATCTCGTTACCACTATGGCAGCATTATGAATCTCCTCTCCAATGAGAACATCCAGCATGGGCTTTCCCGCGGTACCTCCGGGCTCACCGTCATCGCTGTACCTTTGCAGTTCATGATTCTCTCCAATGACATAGGCATAGCAGTTATGCGTGGCATTCCAGTACTTCTTCTTCATTGCCTCGACGAACTTAAGCGCCTCTTCTTCCGAATGGACCGGTACCACAGTAGCGATAAAGCGGGATTTCTTCTCAACGATCTCGCCCTCGCCGCCTTTGTATACCGTCTTATATTGTGATAGCATATGGTCACCCTTTCATACAATACATAGTCGTTATACCTATTACTATACCGAATTTCTTAAGATTTTCCTACTGAAATATGAAGTTTTCATTTTTTTCTTTATTAAAGCCTGTTTATTTGCTATAATGACTTGGTATGAAGGAGGCCTGAACTCATGAATTATGGTAAGAAAAAAGCTTCTCAAAAGCAGAAAAAAATAACGTCGAAATCTGCCATGCAGGGAAAAAGAGTCGGCGTACGGCTTTTCAAGGCATTTCTACTCTGTCTTGTAGTTGTGGCCGTTATCGGAGTAATTGGCGGCGGCATTTTCGTCAAGAAGATCATTGCCGATACTCCAGACGTGTCTCCGTCTGACGTAAAGCCAAAAGGGTTTACTACTTTTGTCTATGCCGATGATGGTTCCACCGAGATTGAACGTTTCGTATCTTCTGGTTCAAACCGTGTATATAAGTCTATTGACGAGATACCTAAGGATTTGCAGCATGCATTTGTAGCAATCGAAGACGAACGTTTCTACGACCACAATGGTATTGATCTTCAAGGTATCGCCCGTGCCGCAGTCGTAGGAATAACTTCCGGAGATTTCTCCGAAGGCGCGAGTACCATTACACAGCAGTTGATTAAGAATAATGTATTTCCGAATTTCACCAAAGAAAAGACTTTCTATGACAGGCTGCAGAGAAAACTTCAGGAGCAGTACCTTGCACTGCAGATTGAAAAACAGATGGACAAGGATGAGATCCTGGAAAGTTATATGAACACCATCAACCTGGGCCAGAATTCCTTGGGCGTACAGGCTGCCGCCAAGAGATACTTCAACAAAGACGTATCTGAACTGACACTGTCAGAGTGTGCGGTTATTGCAGGTATTACCCAGAATCCGACAGAATACAATCCGATTACCAATCCGGAGGACAACCAGAAACGCCGGAACAAGGTTCTGAAAAATATGCTGGAGCAGGGATACATTAAGCAGGCCCAGTATGATGAAGCTATGGCGGACGATGTATACGCCAGGATCCAGACGGTCAACAGCACAGCCGGCGAAGAAAGCCCATACAGTTACTTCGTGGATGCCCTGGCAGAACAGGTCATGAAGGATCTGCGCGAGCAACTGGGATATACGGAGACCCAGGCCTATAATGCCGTATACAGCGGAGGCTTGAGCATCTACTCCACCCAGAATATGGGAATCCAGCAGATCTGTGATGAAGAGATGAATGATGACGCCAACTATCCTGGCCTGAAAGAATACGGCCTGGATTATGCCCTCACCGTTACAAGGGCGGATGGTTCGGTAGAGAACTACAGTTCCGGCCACATTAAGCAATATGTTAAGAATACCTATGGCAAGGAGCAGGGACTTCTGTATTCCAGCGAGGAGGAAGCACGTGCCATGGTGGAAGAATGGAAGACGACGATTGCCCAGGAGGGGGATGCCTATGACGAGGTCATCAATATCACTCCACAGCCTCAGGCCGCGGTCACGATTATCGACCAGTCAACCGGCCAGATCAAAGCCATGGTAGGCGGGCGCGGAGCCAAGTCCACAAGTCTTGGATTGAACCGTGCCTATGGAACCGGCAAGACGGGTTCCAAGAGGCAGCCCGGATCCTGCTTTAAGATACTGGCATCCTACGCGCCGGCACTGGATGCCTGCGGTAAGACGCTGGCAACCGTCATCGAAGATGAGCCTTACACATTGAAAGGTGGACAGGTTCTTAGAAATGCAGATGGCAATTACCGTGGACCCGTTACGATCCGCAATGCCATTGCCAAATCCGTCAACGTGTGCGCAGTAAAGCTCAGCGACGAGATTACCCAGGAATTAGGCTTTGAGTATTGCGAGAAATTTGGCATTTCGACCCTTGTAAAAAGCAAGGAAATTAATGGCGGCATCTACAGCGACCTTAGCCAGACTCTGGCTCTTGGAGGCATCACTGACGGCGTTTACAATTACGAGATGTGCGCTGCCTATGCTACGATCGCCAATGGCGGCGTATACAATACGCCTACTCTGTATACGAAGATTCTGGATCACGATGGCAATGTGCTGCTGGAAGGAACCGGCGAAAAGCGTACGGTTCTTAAGGACAGCACCGCTGCTCTTCTGACCAGCGCGATGCAGACAGTTGTGGAATCCGGTACAGGTACAGCATGCCAGCTGCCGAACATGCCGGTTGCAGGCAAGACTGGTACGACCACTTCCAATAAGGACTTGTGGTTCTGCGGCTTCACCCCATACTACACATGCGCAGTATGGGGCGGCTACGATGATAACAAAGAATGCAACTATGATACGAACTTCCGGTTCCGCCTGTGGAAAGGCATCATGAGCAGGGTACACGAGAACCTGGAGCCGAAAGAGTTCGCAATGCCATCCTCGGTAGAGCAGAAAACCGTATGCTCCATTACCGGAAAACTTGCAGTTGCAGGCAACTGCCCGGCAATCACTGAGTATTTCGCAACCGACACAGCTCCGACAGAAAGCTGTCCGGGCCACGGCAGTACCGGCGGCAATACGGATGATGAAAAGACGGATGATCCGGATAGCGGAACAACTACGCCGACCACGCCAACCGATCCGAACTCCGGCGGCACGACTCCTCCTAACGGCGGTGGTGGTGGCGGTAATACTCCAACACCTACTCCTCCTGACGGCGGTGGTGGTGGCGGTGATACGCCAACACCTACTCCTCCTGACGGCGGCGGTGGTGGCGGCGAGGGTGGCACTACTCAGTAATTACGAATTAGCAATAAAGAAAGAAAAAATCAGCAGAATCCCAAACGATTCTGCTGATTTTATTTTCTTATATGATTCCAATTCTGAACTTTCTGCCACAATCTATAGAATCAATTTAGCCGCTCCACAGATTCCCGCGTCATTTCCCAGCATCGCCAGCACCAGCCTGGTATCTTCATTGGCAAAAAATGCCCGTTCCTTGAACGCTTTCTCCACATACTTAAGCAGGATATCCCCGGCCTTTGATACTCCCCCGCCAATCACGATGACGGAAGGATCTGTAATCGCTGCCAGATTAGCCAGCGCGTGTCCCAGATATGTGCCGAACTCTTCCACGATCTCTTCTGCAATCTTATCTCCCTTTTTCAGTTCATCAAACACGGCCTTGGCACTAAGTTTACGGTCCCTGAGGGAAGAAGGCGCATCATCTGCCTTCAGGCGTTTTCCCGCCAGCCTGGTGATTCCAGTGGCGGAAGCGTATTGTTCGAGGCATCCCCGGTTGCCGCATCCGCAATGATCCTCCTCTTCATAGTTGACGCAGATATGTCCAATCTCTCCGCCCGCTCCGTGGGCGCCCACCACTGGCTGTCCATTCACGATGACTCCGCCGCCCACGCCGGTTCCCAGCGTGACCATGATCAGATTTTTCTCTCCTTTGCCTGCGCCCAGCCACATCTCGCCTAGCGCAGCCATGTTGGCATCGTTGCCCACCGCAACCTTCATCTGCGTCAGGTCTTCCATCTCCTTGCGGACTTCCTTATATCCCCATCCAAGGTTTGCCGTATTCTGGACAATGCCCTCGGCATTTACAGGGGCAGGAATGCCAATCCCGATGCCCGACACCTGCTCCTTTCCCAGTTTCTTTTCCTCCATCTTCTGATTCAAGGAATCAGCTACATCCGGAAGGATCGCCTCGCCTTCCTGCTCGGTTCGGGTCTTAATCTCCCACTTTTCCAATAGTTTTCCTTCAATCATAAAGAGACCCATCTTGACTGTGGTTCCTCCGATATCAACTCCAAAACAATACTCCATTCCTGCATATCCTCCTATTTCTTTGCCAGATTCTGCTGTACGCGCTTATACAGTTCCTGGGCCGCGTTGTACCCCATCTTCTTCTGCCTGTGGTTAATAGCTGCTGTCTCGACAATGATTGCCAGATTACGTCCCGGCCGGATCGGCAGCTGGTGACATACGACCTTGTTGCCAAGGAACTCTGTATACTCTTCTTCCAGTCCCAGACGGTCATATTCCTTCTCCCGGTTCCAATCTTCCAGCGTAATGACCAGATCAATATTCTGGGTCTCTCTTACGCTCTGTACGCCAAACAGGGTCTTTACATCCACGATGCCAATTCCCCTTAATTCAATAAAGTGCCTTGTAATATCCGGAGCAGAGCCCACCAGCGTCTCGTCGCTGACCTTGCGGATTTCTACGACGTCGTCACTGACAAGACGATGTCCTCTCTTAATCAGTTCCAGGGCCGCCTCGCTCTTACCAATTCCGCTCTCTCCCATAATCAGGACGCCTACGCCGTACACGTCCACCAGAACTCCGTGGATGGAAATGCAGGGGGCCAGCGCTACATTCAGCCAGCGGATGATTTCTGCCGTAAATTCCGAAGTCTGCTTCTCCGTTATAAACACCGGCACATTGGCCCTTGTCGCTTTCTCAAGGAGCATTGGCTCCGGCGGAAGATTCCTGCAGAAGATAATGCAAGGAATCTGATAGGACAACAATGTCTCATAAGTCTCTTCCTTCGTCTTCTCGTCCATCTTCTCCAGGAATGTATACTCAACATACCCGATAATCTGAACACGTTCCGAATCAAAATGCTCGAAGAACCCGGTAAGCTGCAGGGCCGGCCTGTTGATATCCGGAACCTCCACCTTCTTCTCCGTCAGATCCACATCCGGCGTAAGATTCTTGAGATTCATCTTCTCTACAACCTTCTTTAATCCAACTTTATTAGCCATAGCACTCTCCTTCATAACACTTAATTTGTACAAAATAACTGTGTTTATTATATCATATCAATGGAAAAAGTTATATACGTCCCTCGCTGATTTTTCATTCATGGACGGTAACTCCTTCAACTGCTCCACCGTAGCATTCTTGATGGCCTCGATATTCTCAAAATGGCGCATCAGATCTTTCCTTCTCGCCGGTCCTACTCCCGGGATGTCATCCAGAATCGAATGCACCTGTCCCTGGCTGCGCAGCTGCCTGTGGAATGTAATCGCAAATCGATGGGCCTCGTCCTGGATTCTGGTAATCAGCTTAAAACTCTCAGAATCCTTGTCAATGCTGATTTCCTCATTCTGGTAATACAGCCCTCTGGTTCTGTGGCTGTCATCTTTTACCATGCCGCAGACGGGGATATTAAGACGAAGTTTATCCAGTACCCGAAGCGCCACATTCACCTGTCCTTTTCCTCCATCCATTAGTATCAGATCCGGAAACAGGGTAAATCCTCCCATCTCCTTTCCTTCTTCCTTTTCTCTGAGTCCATGCTCAAAACGCCTGGTCAGGACTTCTTCCATGCTAGCATAATCATCTGCCCCCTGCACCCCTTTAATCTTAAACTTCCGGTAATCATTGCGTTTGGGCCTTCCTTTTTCATATACCACCATGGAACCTACTGACTCAAAGCCATTGGTATTGGAAATATCGTATGCCTCCATCCTCACGATTCCGGTAAGCCCTAGCAGTTTCTCCAGTTCCTTTACCGCGCCGATGGTTCTTCCTTCCTCCCGCTTCAGTCTTTCTTTATCCGTACTCAGAACCAGCTGCGCATTTTTTTTTGCCAGTTCCACTAATTTTTCCTTGGTTCCTTTCTTGGGCACGATCAGTCGTACCCGGTGTCCCCGTCTCTTTGTAAGCCATTCCTCAATAACTGCCAGATCTTCAATCTCCTCCGGAAGCATCAGGCGGGGCGGGATATATGGCGTCCCTGCGTAGAACTGCTTGATGAAGCTGGAGAGAATCTCGCTCTGCGTCTCTCCCTTTGCAATCTTGAGATAGAAATGATCCCTTCCGATCAGCCTGCCCCCACGAATGAAGAATACCTGCACCACCGCTTCTTCCTCTTCCACCGCCACAGCAAGTATATCCCTATCCTCCCCTGCCGTGTCCGTAATCTTCTGCTTCTGGGCGATCTTCTGGACGCTCGTCAGAAGTTCCCTGTATTCAATCGCCTTCTCGAACTCCAGCGCTTCCGAAGCTTCCTCCATCCTCTCTTCCAGTTCTTTTAAAATAATGTCATAATTCCCATTGAGAAAATGGATCACCTCATTGACAGATTCCCGGTACTCTTCCTGGGATATGTATCCCTGGCAGGGCGCCTTGCACTGGTGAATGTGATAATTCAGGCAAGGACGCTCTTTGCCGATATCCCGGGGAAGTTTCCGATTACAGCTACGGATCTGGTATAATTTGCGGATCAACTCGATGGTATCCTTCACTGCCCCTGCGCTGGTATAAGGGCCAAAATACTTAGACTTATCCTTCACCATCTTTCTTGCCAACATGACTCTTGGAAACGGCTCTTCCACCGTCACCTTGATAAACGGATAGGCCTTGTCGTCCATCAGCATAGTATTATACTTAGGCCTGTACTCCTTAATAAGATTACACTCCAGCACAAGGGCTTCCAGTTCGGAATCGGTCACAATATACTCGAACCTGCGGATATGGGTCACCATCTGCTCAATCTTGGCTCCTTTATTCCTGCTGCTTTGAAAATACTGCCGCACACGATTCTTCAAACTGATCGCCTTTCCCACATAGATGATGTTGTCTTTCTCATCATGCATGATATATACGCCGGGCTTTCCCGGCAATTTCTTTAATTCTTCCTGAATGTCAAACATGTCGTCTCCCTCAGCAAAAAACCAGAAGAAATCCGCCTGCTCCTGGCAGATCTTCCTCTGGTTCCATACGATAATCTATTCTTCCTCCTGTGCCTCGCCGTCAGCCGCAAGAGCAGGACTGCTCTCATCTACCGGATTCATAGCAATACGCTCCTCAGACTTCTTGGCAGACTCCGGATCGATCCCTTCCACTTCGTGGAAGATATTCATGAACTCCTTGCCTGTGATTGTTTCTTTCTCGATCAGGAATGCGGCAATCTTATCCAGAGAGCCTCTATGCTGGCTTAGCAGTCTCTTGGCTTCTTCATAGGCATCCTTCAGCATCTTCATGACTTCCTGGTCAATCTCGGAAGCCGTCTCCTGCCCGCAGTTGCTCACAGGCCTTCCGTCCAGATAACGGTTTTGGATGGATTCCAGGCCGATCAGGCCGAATTTCTCGCTCATGCCATACTGGGTGATCATGGCTCTGGCAACGTTGGTAGCCTTCTCAATATCATTGGCCGCCCCGGTAGTGACGGTGTCAAACACGATTTCTTCCGCCGCGCGTCCTGCCAGCATTCCCACAAGCATCGCCTGCAGTTCCTTCTTCGTATTCAGGAATTTCTCTTCCTCCGGCGTCTGCATGACGTATCCAAGAGCGCCCATGGTTCTTGGGACAATCGTAATCTTCTGTACCGGCTCGGCGTCTTTTTGAAGCGCGCTTACCAGCGCATGTCCAACCTCATGGTAAGATACGATCCTTCTCTCCTCCTGGCTCATAATCCGGTCCTTCTTTTCCTTGCCCACCAGGACTACTTCTACAGCCTCGAACAGATCTGCCTGGGAAACTGCCTTCCTTCCATTCTTAACGGCATTGATTGCCGCCTCATTGATCATATTGGCCAGATCAGAGCCTACCGCGCCGGAAGTTGCCAGCGCAATGGCTTCCAAATCAACCGTCTCGTCCATCCGCACATCTTTGGAATGAACCTTTAATACATCGACTCTTCCCTTAAGATCAGGCTTCTCCACAATGATACGCCTGTCAAAACGTCCCGGACGCAGAAGCGCCGGATCCAGAATCTCAGGGCGGTTGGTGGCTGCCAAAAGCACAAGGCCTTTATTGCTCTCAAAACCATCCATCTCTGCCAGCAGCTGGTTCAGAGTCTGCTCCCTCTCATCGTTGCTTCCCAGCTGGTTGTCACGGCTCTTGCCGATCGCGTCGATCTCATCGATAAATATGATGCATGGCGCCATCTGCTGCGCCTGCTTGAACAAGTCACGCACCCTGGAAGCACCGACGCCCACATACATCTCGACAAAGGCCGATCCGCTCAAGGAGAAGAACGGTACCTTCGCCTCGCCTGCCACTGCCTTTGCAAGCAGCGTCTTTCCGGTTCCGGGAGGTCCTACCAGCAGCGCGCCTTTTGGAAGCTTGGCTCCTACGCTGGTATATTTTCCCGGATTATGAAGGAAATCCACCACTTCCTGGAGGGATTCCTTTGCCTCGTCCTGACCGGCTACATCCTTGAATGTAACGCCGGTCTGCTTCTCTACATACATCTTGGCGTTGCTTTTGCCAACTCCCATCATTCCGCCGCCTTTAGACATCCTCCTGGTCATCCAGACAATCATGCCCACCAATAGCGCGATCGGAAGGAATGTAAAGATAATCTGGGCCACTACGGCAGAAGTAGTATCCGGTATCTCCTGCTCATACTTGACGCCAGCCTCGTACAGTTTGTCGGATAGGGTATCATCCTTTACAACGCCGGTATAATATTGCTTGGCTGGCCTATTATCACCCTTTGCCTTCTTCTGGGTTATCACGATCTTGTCGTTCTGGATTACGACTTTTTCTACTTTGCCTTTTTCCACCATCTTCAGGAACTCATCATAACTGACTTCCTTATCCCCTGTCATCCCCTGAAATTGATAGAGGGCCAGCACCAGGATGGTGGTAATTAACGTTACCAATATAATAAAAGATAAGCCTTGCTTATTATTTTTATTATTTTTATTTTTGTTATTCTGGTTGTCCATTTTATTCCTCCTGTATTACCCTTCCATTATACGGACAGCCTACTTAGAAATCAATAAAAACATTATGAAAAGATTGTAAACTTCCTATATCTTGTAGTATACTTGGTGTTGAAATGCTTATACTTCAAATAAACGATTTCAATAGAAAAGTAAGAGGAAAGTGTACATATGAGAATTGGATTTGACAATGAAAAATACCTTCAGATGCAGTCTTCCCATATCCGGGAGCGTATCGATCAATTTGACAACAAGCTTTATCTTGAATTCGGCGGCAAACTCTTCGATGATTACCATGCTTCCAGGGTTCTTCCGGGATTCCAGCCTGACAGCAAGCTTCGGATGCTCAAGCAGCTTTCCGACCAGGCCGAGATTGTCATTGTAATAAGTGCGGAAGATATTGAAAAGAATAAGGTACGCGGGGATCTTGGAATAACCTATGACTCCGATGTACTTCGGCTGATGGGCGTATACCGCGAGCACGGCCTCTATGTAGGCAGCGTCGTCATTACCAAGTTCAGCGGCCAGGAAAGCGCGGCCCTGTTTAAGAACCGCCTGGAAAAACTGGGCATCAAGGTGTACCGGCATTATGTTATCCCCGGATATCCTTCTAATGTGCCCTACATCGTAAGCGATGAAGGCTACGGGAAGAATGATTATATCGAGACCTCCCGCCCACTGGTAGTGGTAACTGCCCCCGGACCGGGAAGCGGCAAGATGGCCGTCTGCCTCTCCCAGCTTTATCAGGAGCACAAGCGGGGCATCTGCGCAGGATACGCCAAGTTTGAGACCTTCCCGATCTGGAATATCCCATTGAAGCACCCGGTCAACCTGGCATATGAAGCTGCCACTGCCGACTTGAATGATATTAATATGATAGACCCCTTCCATCTGGAAGCCTATGGAAAGACTACCGTCAACTATAACCGGGATGTAGAGATCTTCCCTGTGCTAAGTGCCATGTTCCAGCGCATCTACGGCGAGAGTCCTTATAAGTCTCCTACCGACATGGGCGTAAATATGGCCGGAAACTGCATCTGCGACGACGAGACCTGCAAGGATGCTTCGAGACAGGAGATCATCCGAAGGTACTACGACTCGCTCAGAAGGCTGCTGGAAGGCGCCTGCTCCGATGCGGAAGTCTACAAGATCGAGATGCTGATGAACCAGGCCGGCATCACCGTCCATGACCGCCCGGTAGTGGATGCCGCCCTGCAAAGGGCCAAGGAGACCGGCGCTCCAGCCGCGGCGCTCCAACTCCACGATGGACGCATGATCACGGGAAAAACCTCCAACCTGCTGGGCGCTTCCGCTGCCTTGCTTCTGAATTCCCTTAAGGTACTGGCGGATATTGACCATGAAAGACACGTCATATCTCCGGAGGCCATCGAGCCAATCCAGAAGCTCAAGACGCAGTATCTGGGAAGCAAGAATCCAAGGCTGCACACGGACGAAGTGCTGATCGCCCTGTCCGTCAGCGCCGCAACCGACCCTACAGCCCAGCTGGCCTTAGACCAGCTTCCCAAACTGAAGGGCTGCCAGGCGCATACCTCGGTCATGGTAGGTTCTGTTGACATGAAGCAGTTTAAAAAATTATCCATCCAGGCGACCTTTGAAGCAAAATATGAAAAAAGTTCTGTATTTTTCAATGACAGGGGTGTATAATCTTTAAGTATTTTTTTGACATGCTATGTAAACAGATTCAGCTAAGGAGGAAATTATGGCAGTTAAATACGTATTTGTTACAGGCGGAGTTGTATCTGGACTTGGAAAAGGAATCACGGCTGCATCCCTGGGGCGTCTTCTAAAGGCCCGCGGATATACGGTGACCATGCAAAAGTTCGATCCTTATATCAACATGGATCCCGGTACCATGAATCCTGTGCAGCACGGCGAAGTGTTTGTAACCGATGATGGAGCAGAGACCGATCTTGACCTCGGGCATTATGAACGATTCATAGACGAAAGCCTGGGCAAGAACTCTAACGTGACCACCGGCAAGATCTATTGGTCCGTCCTTCAGAAGGAACGCCGAGGAGACTTTGGCGGCGGTACCGTCCAGGTAATCCCCCACATCACCAATGAGATCAAGGATCGTTTCTACCGGAACCCTGCTGCAAAGAATACGGAGATTGCCATCATTGAAGTAGGAGGAACAGTGGGCGACATTGAAAGTCAGCCTTTTCTGGAATCCATCCGCCAGTTTCAGCATGAAAAAGGTCATGAGAATGTCATCCTGATCCACGTAACATTGATTCCATATCTGCGTGCATCCCAGGAGATGAAGACAAAGCCTACCCAGGCCAGCGTCAAGGATCTTCAAGGCATGGGTATCCAGCCGGATATCCTGGTATGCCGTTCGGAGTATCCTCTGGATGCCGGAATCAAAGATAAGATCGCTTTATTCTGCAATGTTCCATCCAGCCATGTGCTTCAGAACCTGGACGTTAAATATCTGTATGAAGCGCCCCTGGCCATGGAAGAAGAGAATCTGGCAGGCGTCGTATGCGAATGTCTTCATCTGGACTGTCCCAAGCCGGATCTTAAGGAGTGGTCGGAGATGGTAGACTACCTCAGGCATCCGAATACTGAAGTGACGGTAGCCCTGGTAGGAAAATATATCCAGCTCCACGATGCCTACATCAGCGTCGTGGAGGCCTTGAAGCATGGCGGCATCTATAGCCGCGCCACCGTCAATATCAAATGGGTGGATTCCGAGACCGTTACCGCCGACAATGTGGAAGAACTTCTGGGCGGAGTAAGCGGCATTCTGGTACCGGGAGGCTTTGGGCACCGGGGCGTTCCCGGCAAGATCGAGGCGATCAAGTATGCCCGCACCCACCATGTCCCCTTCCTGGGACTGTGCCTGGGCATGCAGCTGGCTATCGTAGAATTTGCCCGCAACGTGCTGGGCCATCGTGACGCGCACAGCGCGGAATTAGATCCCGATACTACGCATCCTGTCATCCACATCATGCCAGAACAGATTGGAATCGAAGATCTGGGCGGCACCCTGAGGCTCGGTGCTTATCCCTGCGTGCTGGATACTGATTCCAGGGCTTATAAGATGTATGGCAGGCAAGAAATCTCTGAACGCCACCGCCATCGCTACGAGGTCAACAATGATTACCGGGATGAACTGTCCGCTAACGGAATGAAGATCTCAGGCCTGTCCCCGGATGGCAGGATCGTGGAGATGATCGAGATTCCAGAGCATCCTTGGTTCCTCGCGACTCAGGCGCATCCCGAATTAAAGTCTCGTCCCAACCGGCCTCATCCGCTGTTTCGCGGCTTCATTGAGGCTGCCCTGGAATACGCAAAGCAAAACCAGGCGGTCACAGGCCAGTTCCTGAATCGAATATAGAAAAACCAGAATATAGAAAGCCTGCAGGGAAGCGGATGCTAATCATGCTGATTAAGCATCCGCTTCCCTGCAGGCTTTCTTGTTTGATGGATTCATTCAGTTCCTCCACATTGCGGTAAAAACGATTGCCAGAAGGCAGCAGCAAAACCAGATGCTTTTGATCCCAAGCATACCTGACATCACCGTGCCCAGCATTGCGCCCAGGATAAAAAGCGCGATAATCCCAAAGTAATGGGCGGCTTCAAGTCCTGTCCCTTGCTCTTTATTGATCAGGCATCGGAAAAGTTTCTCAGTCCCTGAACGCAAGTTTCCGGTACACATGGTGGTCGCATAAGGAAGGTTTTTGATCTTTCTGAAACTGTTGACTTGAAGGGAACATACGAAAGAGATCGTAACATTTACCACGCCATCAGGCATAGACGGCGGAATAAATCCTATGATCAAAAGCAGCAGCACCTCGATTGCTATGATCCAGTGCTCGTACATCGCGAATTCCCGGCTGGAGAAGTATTTTTTAAGGACCTCTGTGATAAACACTCCTATGGAAAACGCTATGATCGGAACCACATAGTACAACGCCTGCCTGTAGTCCCCGTCTGCCATATGGACGCCCAAAAGGACGATGTTTCCAGTCTGGGCATTGGCAAATACGCCTCCCCTCAGAATATAGGTGTATGCGTCCAGAAACCCTCCTACCACTGCAAGCAGGGCAGCGACCCGAAAGGTCTCATGAATCGGAATTGCTGTAATCTCTTGTTCTCGCTCCATCTTATCCGTATAGATTCTCCTTTACACACTTCAATGCTTCTGCAATCACCTGGTGCATATCATAGTACCGGTACAGTCCAAGCCTCCCGCCGAAAATGACATGCTCTTCCTTTTCTGCCAGTTCCCTGTATCTTTCATACAGCGCATTGTTTTTCTCGTCATTCATTGGGTAATATGGCTGGGCGCCCTTCTCCCAGGCGGCCGGATATTCTCTGGTGATCACGGTCTTTTGGATGGCCGGCGTCCCTGTGTTCCCATATCCTCCCTGGCATCCATATTCAAAATGCTTATGCTCGATGATCCTGGTATAAGGAATCTCGTACTCCGTATAATTTACTACGGCATTGCCCTGGTAATTTTCCATATCCAGTGTTTCCGTCTCAAACCGGAGGCTGCGGTATTCCAGTTCCCCATAGCAATAATCGTAGAAGGCGTCAATCATGCCAGTGAATACAATATGATCCGCCTCGCTTTCCAATATCTCCCTATCTTCAAAGAAGTCCACGCCCAGGCGCACCTCCACGCCTTCCAGCATCTTTTCTATAATCTGCGTATAGCCGCCGATGGGAATTCCCTGATATTGATCGTTAAAATAGTTATTGTCATACACATACCTCACCGGAAGGCGGCGGATAATGAAACTTGGCAGTTCGCTTGCCCGCTTTCCCCACTGCTTCTCCGTATATCCCTTAATCAGTTTCTCATAGATATCCCGCCCCACCAGGGATATGGCCTGTTCTTCCAGGTTTGCGGGCTCCTTGATGCCTGCCTCTTTGATCTGGCGGTCTATGATCTCCTTTGCCTCTTCCGGGGTCTTGATTCCCCACATTTTGCTGAATGTGTTCATGTTAAAAGGCAGATTATACATTTCATCCTTGTATCTGGCAACCGGACAGTTCGTATACCGGTTGAATTCCGCAAATTGCTGTATATAATCCCATACTTCTTTGTCCGAAGTATGGAAGATATGCGCTCCATACTTATGAACTTGGATCCCTTCCACTTCTTCCGTGTAAATGTTGCCTCCTACATGAGGCCTGCGATCAATCACCAGGACTTTCTTGCCAGCCTTATTCGCTTCATAGGCAAATATTGCGCCAAACAGTCCCGCCCCTACTACCAAATAGTCGTACTTCATCTTTGCATCTGCACCTTCCCTGATTATTTCTGGTGATTATTATACCCCTTCTGCTTTTATATTTCAACGGATAACCCCATCAGACCATTTGGCCTGGCTTCCCTTCTCCGTCTTTGTCACCTGAAGCTTGCAGTCAATCTGCTCCTTCAGTTCATTC
Source organism: [Clostridium] scindens ATCC 35704 (assembly GCF_004295125.1). Lineage (NCBI taxonomy): Bacteria > Bacillati > Bacillota > Clostridia > Lachnospirales > Lachnospiraceae > Lachnoclostridium > [Clostridium] scindens. The sequence continues at coordinate 62,512 of NZ_CP036170.1, forward strand.
ACATGGGAAATGATGCCTACCAGCCTCTTGTCGCCGGCCAGATCATGAAGAACCCGGATGGCCTGTTCCCTGGCTGTATCGTCCAGAGACCCGAAGCCCTCGTCCACGAACATGGTATCCAGGCGGATGGCGCCGGCTGTATTCTGCACGATGTCCGCAAGCCCCAGGGCCATTGCCAGGGACGCCATAAAAGACTCACCGCCAGATAAGGTTTTTACATCCCTTACGGACGCGCTGGCCATATGGTACACATCCAGGTCAAGTCCGGCCTGGCCCTGGCTGCTTAAATTGCCTACTTCCCGGCATTGCAGGATAAATTCATTGGATGTCATACGCACCAGCCTCTGATTGGCCGCATGGATGATCTGCCGGAAGTACTGCCTCTGGACATAGGTTTCAAAATCCATCTTTACCGTCCCGCTCAGACTGCCGTTGGCCGTCCTGCTTAAGTTTTCCAGCATTTCATACTGGCTCCTTAGGATTCCTTTCTTATCCAGATACTGCTTCAGATGCTCCTTTACGCCCTGGTTCTTCCGATTCATGCTGTAGAGGCGCATGGATTCATTCTGTACCGCCTGCGCATCCGTCTCGGCCTTCTGGATCTCTTCTAGTATCTTGTCTGTATCCGCCGGCTCCATCCCTTCCAGCTGCGCTTCTATCGTCTTAATCATGCCCGCGGTCTCATTTACCTTGACGCGGTATTCCTGAATCTTCTGTTCCAAGAGCGCCGTTTCTTCTTCCGGCATTCTTGCGGCCTGGTATGCGGCCTCGTCCGCAAAGCCTTGCACCTTTAGCGCCTGGTTCCATGCCTCGCTTCTTATTCCTGCCTCTCTGTCAAGTTCTTCCACTGCTTCCTGACTACTTTTTTTCTGGCCTTCCAGCCTCCGCACGGTCACCATAGATTCTTTTTCCTCGGCCTTTGCCCGTTCATAGGCCTGCTTCAAAAGTTGAAGTTCATCTTCTAGCTCTGTCAGGCGCTCTTTGGCCTGCTCTTGGGATAGAAACGGCAATCCCTGGCACTTTGCCGCAAGATCCGCCTGGATCTGCTGATACTGCTTTTTAAGTTCTCCTTGTTCTGCCTCCAGTTTGGAGTGCTGTTCTTTCAGCACGGCCAGCTGATCCTCTATCTGCCGTTCCAGAGTTTTTGCCTCTTCATGCAGCTTAGCCTCTTTGTCTGCCTTCTCATATGCCCAAGAGACCTTATGATACGCTTCTTGGCATTGCCTTTCTGCCTCCAGAATCCTATGACAGATTGCCTCCGAAGGCAGCATTCCTTCATCCGGCTCATCCTCCGTCAGTTCCCGGTACCCCCTTAAAAAGGCGTTCTTTCCAGAACCATAACGGATGGCCGCCTCCTGGAAGGCAGCAGCAGAGGCATCCCTTCTCCTCTCTGCCAGATTCCTGCTTTCCCTGGCTTCTTCCACCTCCTGCTGGGCAGGCGCTCCTTCCTTTAACGGCTGGAGGGCGGGATGGCTTGTGGCGCCGCATACAGGACAAGGATCCCCTGCTTCAAGCCCCTGGGCAAGGATGCCCGCCTGTTCATCCAGAAAGGCCTGGTACTTTGCCTCATAGAGCGCTGCCGCGCTCAGATAGGATTTCCGATCCTCTTCTGACCTGCAGCGCTTCCTGCGACATTCTTCCTCCAGCGACAAAAGCGTGTCAAAGGAACCTTTCAGTTCTTTCAACTGTAAAAGCCGGTGGGAGCATTGCTCCTTTTTCATCCCCAGGGCTTCCACATTCATCTTGCTTACTTCGTATAATTCCTGTGCCCTTCGCGCTTCCTCTCTGGAGTGCTTCAAGCCGTCCTCCTTCGTTTCTGCTTCTTGAAGGACCCCCTGCTTTTTCTCCAGTGCTTTTCCAAGCGCTTCTTGCTGCTCTTTCAAGGCTTCTATCTGTTCGTACCGGGGCAGGGCATCTTGGATTCTGATAATCCCCGCTTCGCATTCTGCCTTCCAATCCAGAAATTCCTGCTCCTTCTTACTCTTTACGGCTTTTAATGCTTCCGCCAGGATTTGTGCTTCCTCCAGTTTTTCTTCCGTTATACGCAGGGTCTTCCTTCCCCTGTCAAGATTCATCCTTGCCTGTGCAAGCGCCTCCTCCGCAGAAGATGCCTTTTCCGCCCGTCTCGCCTGCGCAAGTCTTCTTTCTGATTCCTGGTATCTCTCCTTCTCCTTTCCAAGTTCCTGCCAGGATTCTTTCATATTCTCATAGGTTTGGAAGAGTTCATTGCGTGCCTCTGCTTCCAGCTTCTTGCTCTTTAACTGATCCAGCCTTTTTGCCAGCCTGTCAGATATTTTCTGTTTCTCCTTTTCCAAAGCCCGTCCTTCTTGCAGGATTTCTTCCAGCGTCGCTTTTACCTCTTCATAAGGCAGGACGGCAAGGCTTTTTATCTCTTCCCACCGTTCTTTTGAAGGAAGGGCCTTCTCCACTTCCACCCGCTCTATTTCCTGCCTGATCTCGCGCAGATTATCTTCCAGTTGATAGTAGAGCCTGCCCGCGTTTTTCTTTAATTCCTCCTGCACCCTGTAATAGAGCCTGGTCTGGAATATTTTCGTAAATATTTTCTTGCGCTCTTTAGATTCGGCATGCAGAAGTTTCAGGAAATCTCCCTGGGCGATCATGGCAATCTGGGTAAATTGAACCGAATCCAGGCCGATGATCTCCTCGATCTTCTGATCCGTCTCCCGCTTTTTGCCTTGAAAGACGCTCCCATCCGGCAGGATCAGTTCAACCTTGGAAGGTTCCTTCACATATCTGGGAGAGCCGTCCGCATAGCGCCGTTTTCCCAGCCGGATATATTCCGGATTCCTGCGGATCGTATATTCCTTTCCCTGATAGGAGAATGTGTATTCCACATAAGTACCCATATCTTCCGAAGCATACTGGCTGCGCATCATATTCCCGTCCCGCGCTCCGCCGCTGGTCTGGTCATACAGCGCATAAGTAATGGCATCAAATATGGTCGTCTTCCCGGATCCCGTATCCCCGGTTATCAGGAACAGCCCTTGCTGCACTCCCTGAAAATCTATCGTCGTCACTTCTGCATAGGAGCCGAAGGCTGACATCACTAATCTGATCGGCTTCATCGCTCTTCTCCCTCCGCCTCGTCAAACATCTTCTTCATAATTTCCAATTCTTCCTGTGCAAGCTGTCTGCCCTGCATCTCCTGATAGAAATCACAGAATGTCTCCAGGGGGTCTTTAAGCACCAGTTCCTCGTCCATCTCCCGCAGCTTATTTCTGGTTCTGGTATTGTCTGCCTTTACCTCCAGGATCCGGTCAAATACTTCTTCCAGCTGTTCTTTGGGCTTATAGGGATCCACCTCGTCAGTCAGCGTAATGCTGACATAATCATCCCGCTCCTTTTCATTCGCTCCCTCAAGAATCTCCGCTAGATTCCCCCTCTTCTTTTTGACATCCCGGAGAGGATGAAGCGCAAGCCGCTCTGCTTTGGGAGGCGCGCCCTTCTGGGAAAGGGTTACCAGCGTAAGCGCCTTTTCCTGGCCAGACTCGCTGACCGAATATTTCAGCAGCGTGCCGCAGTAGCAGATATGAGGCATGCCCACGCACTGGGCGCCGTGCAGATGCCCCAGAGCCACATAGTCAAACGCCTTTACCGCCCCAATATCCACATTATCGATTCCTCCTACAGAAAATGTCTCCGAATCGCAAGTCTTCGGCAGTTCATTTCCCGTATAGAATTGATGGGAGATCAGCACGTTGCGCCTGCCGCAGTAGTCAATCTCTTCTCGCCTGATCAGTTCTGCGACAGCATCCCCATAAGTCTGAGGCGGTTCTTCCGGAAATACGTTTCTTACATAGGAAGGCTTCAAAAACGGCAGCAGATAAAAATCCACCTCGCCATATTCATCGTTTAGCGTCACCTTGCGTATGTGCTCTCCCTCTGTCCTTGGAGCCGTCCCCGCAAGATAGATCTGGTGGTTTTTCAGAATGTCGGAAGCATAATCAAGCCTCTGGGCCGAATCATGGTTTCCACTGATGATGAGTAACGGAATAGCCGGGGTAATCTCAGAAAGAGAGGTCAGAAATTCGTCGAAGACGGCGACCGCTTCCGCTGAAGGCACAGATTTGTCATAGATGTCTCCTGCAATGATGATGGCATCCGGACGGAGGTCTTTCGCATACGCCACCACTTCCTCCAGTATGGCCTCCTGATCCTCTCTTAAATTATAACGGTGCAGCTGCTTGCCGATATGCAAGTCTGAAAGATGAAAAAATCTCATGGTCACCAGTCCTTCCTATATTTCGCATCGGAGACGATTGCAGATATGATCGGCACGAATGCCTATTCTATAATCCGCCTTGGCCTACATCAGGAACCGGAACCAATTGAACATGCCGACAAGGCGGATTCGCTGTTCCCGCTTTTTAGTCAGTTCCTGCCTCTCGACTCCTTCCGGGATCTCATAATGCTCTTCGTCCAGGACTTTTACAGAATCTGCCTCATATGCATCCATATAGCCCTTTAGCTGACTAGTTACTTCCTTACTGTCAACCACCAGCATCAGTTCCGTATCCAGATATGCGCTTCTCATGTCCATATTAAACGAGCCTACAATCGCAAGTTCATCTCCTATGGTAATACTCTTTCCATGGTAAGACACCCCGCCTTCATACTCCTGGATTTTAAGGCCTGTCTCCAGAAGCCTTCCTTTATTTTTCTGATAATCTGACGCTCCAAAAGGATTCCCATTATTGGCAACCGAATTGGTCATCATGGTTACATTGGGATTTTCCTCGCAGATTTCCGCAAATGACTGGTACATCCAGTCATTGCAGATGACATAGGGCGTATGGATCGCCACTTCCTCATCCGTCTCTTCCATCAGCCGCTTCAGGGAATAGAACAGCGTCGGTTCCTTGGAGTATACATGGGTGGGGTTGTAAAGAAGCGTAATGCGGTTCACTTCAAAAGTACGCTCTGCATAGTCACGCGCTTTCCCCATGTCCGGAAACTCCTTGTTCATCTTCTGGTACCGCTTCTTTAATTCCTCCCTGGCCTGGGCCACTTTCTCTTTGGATGCATTCTTCGAATCGTTATAAAAAGGCTTGCAGACATCAAGATTCCATACAGACTCAAAGTACTCTTCCAACTGGTGGATGGAACTTTCCTGATTTTCAGGTTCTGGCGTATAGACCAGCACATCCCTGTCATAATTCTTATATCCATGATCTCCCAGGAAATAATCATAGGTGTTCCTGCCTCCCAGCAGATAGAGATCGTCGTCTATGATCACATATTTGTCATGAAGTCGTCCCATGCTCTTCCAGGGCATCAGCAGATTAATCCGGTTATAGATCCTGATCTCCACCTTGTCCATGGTGGACAGCGCCTGAAAATATGCATTGCCATCCATCTGCTGCAGCGCCGAGAATCCGTCCACCAGAATCTTTACATCCACGCCCCGGTCTGCCGCCTCGATCAATGCGGCGATCACGTCCTTTCCGCTCTTATCTGCATGAAAGTCAAAGGTGGACAGAATAATCCGGTCCTTCGCCTGTGCAAACATATTCAATCGTTCTTTCAACGCCTCTTCATTATCTTCGATCACGCAGGCCCTGTCGCAGGAAGCCTGATCCGAATAGTATTCCTTGGGGTCGAAGCCCTCCTGATATTCTTTGCTCACCTGGGGATGCCTGATATAGGACAGTATGATTCCCAATAGCACATATAGAATGAATGCCACAATGATAAATACCAAATACCTCAATTTAAACCTCAGTCTCTTCTTCAATGTGATTCCTCTTCTCCTGCTTCTTTTCGCATGCGCCCGTAAAACAGCACATAACTTGCCAATGTAAACAGCATAATCAGGCAGCAGAGGCCTATCATGGCCTTAGTCGCCATAGCCGGCAGCCCTGGTATCAGAAGAAGAAGGAATATCATTACATAGGTGTATGCGGTGCATACCTTTCCATACCACTGGGCACCGTCCATATGCCGTCCTTTTTTCATCATCAGGCCTCCCATAATGAGCATATAGCCTTCTTTGACGATATACAGCAGTACTACCGCACGCATCAATGGATAGCGAAAAGTCAGGCTTAAGATGACTGCCCCAAGGGTCAGTTTGTCCGCTATGGGGTCCAGGATCTTTCCCCATTCTGTAATCAGATCGAACCGCCTTGCAATCTTTCCGTCAAAGCAGTCCGTAAGCCCTGAGATTCCGATCACCGCGGCAGCCTTCACATAATCCGCCGTCCCGCTTGCGTTAAAATAAAGCCATAAGTATACAGGTATCAGTATGATCCTGAAGTATCCCATCAGATTCGGGACTGAAAAATATTCCCGCTTCCAGTCTTGTCTCACCGTACATTCATCCCTTCCAGCATTTGTCTTGCTTCCTGCACATAGTAGAGGCGTCCGCCCTTTTCTGTCTCATCCATATGTAAGCCTCCTGTTTTTAAGTAATTGTATTGCTTGAATTTATTTTTTTCCTTTACTATACTTCTATTTTCATATTTTTGCAAGCTATACGTCTGCAAGAGACCTGCTAACCTGGATCTTCGCTATGACTGCATAGTTCGGATCCCCCAGCACACTGCCATCAGTTGCTGTTCTGCCTCTTTTGGAATATTCAAGCATTAACCAGCCAGCCCGAGTGCGGTTCTTCGCCTCGGACTGGCTTTGCTTTCCTTACAATTGATACTTTCAGGTTCCTTTTCTACCGCATATCGCTCTTTAGTCTTGTCCACGACCGGCTCGGCCTGTCTTTCAGAAATTCTCTCAGATACTCGAACTGCGGATGCTTCTTCAGAAATTCCTCCGCATAAAAAGGCATCCCGCAGGGACTCCCCCATCTGGCCCATAAACTCAGTTCCTTCGCGTCCTCGCTGTCGGCGGTCACCGCATCCACCGCTCCCCTTGGCTGGAAGGGAACCGGCCTCCCCGGCTGGCTCATGTACGCCCTGTCATCCAGTTCATAATGGGCGCATACCGTTCGGGAGCATGGATTCTCCCTATTCAGGTATACATCGAAATGATCCGCCAGAATCTCCTGCGCAGCCAGATTATCTATCCTCCCCTTATATTCTTCCAGGAGCCAGGGAAGGCGAACCTGTCTTGCTCCCTGGTGCCGCCGGATATCCGCGAAACCGCTGTTCTCGCATTCCAAGTTGCGGATTCTAGGATCCAAAGGTGCATTAAAGCCTGCATAATATCCATCAGAGGTCCTGTCTATATGATAAAACTTAAGACCTGCCTCAAACCGCATGATCTCTCCAGTCTCAATGTCCCCTGCCAGCCAGGTATTGGCATACCCGCCGTTATTGTCTTCCCAGAAAAGTTCTACGAATTCATCCAGGCATTCCGCATACTGGACGGCTCGCCGAATCCTCGCGAACTCTGGCGCGCCGTCGCAGTCATAAGCATTGAATCCTCCAATGGTGGTCTCTGTTATCATCAGTCCTCTTCCCTCTCCAACCCGGATCTCATAGAAATCGGAAAGGCTATGGATATAACCCGGGCAGGACTGCATGAGAAAGTGATTCCCTTCTGCCGGAGCCAGATCTACTACTACATTCATATAATTGCTATTCTCATACGGCGTAAATCTATTGTGTGCCATAACAATCCTTCCATCAGTCGTGTATGTCCCCGTTGCTATAAATGCGCTGCAGTGATCCCCAGCTCCAGAAGGAAATCTTTTCAAGGTTCTTCCGCCTGCATGCCGGATACCATGCTGTACGTCCAGGCTATCATAGAGTTCTGGCGCTGCGTTGGGGATCCAGGAACCGGTAAGTTCCTCATACCCATTCCACAGAATCAGATCATCCAGCGTCACTGGACAGTCCGGTATGACTTGCCTGACTCCCTGTACCATGCCCTGCATTTCTTCCATAAATTCTTTGTAAGGCTTCCTGCATAAGTGCTCCTTCCATTTATGCAAAATACTGATCTCGCTTTCTTTCAAAAACTCCCATTCTATGCCCGTCTGGAGCATTACCAGCCGGGACGCCTCCCTTATGGCATTTGTGATTTCTTTTGCCATGAGCCTCCCATAGGAGACACCCCGGTCAAAAGGCGCTCCCTCGATATGGATAAATTCCCATCCATCCCTTGCGAATCTATTTCTTTCCATAATAAATACTTCCCTCATAATTCTACTTCTCTTGTTATAATTTCCAGGTCATCTCGCTCCAATTCGCTTGAAATCTAATTATCCAACCCAGGAAAGTTTCGGGGATAAATGTGAATGTTTGGAGCCGTTACATATCCGTACAGAAATGAAGCGCAGGATCCAAAAACTGGCTGCCCTATACGGAAATTAGGACAATCAAGTTATCCTTTATTTCAAGGACGTCCTTAATCACTTTAAGGAGAAAAAATATGAAGCAGGATAAGATGCAGGAACTTGAAAAAATCATTCTTCGTGACTATGGAAACATCGCGGGAATGATGGTATTAAAGAACGGCAAGACGCTGTATGAAGGCTATTTTAACGGATGTACTGCCGCCAGCCGCTGCCACGTCTATTCCGTAACCAAGAGCATTATTTCCATATTGATTGGAATTGCCATGGATAAAGGATACATCAAAAACGTGGAGCAGAAAGTATTGGATTTTTTCCCGGATTACCCAGTCAAAAAAAGGGAGACGACGATACAGAATATTACGCTTGACCTGCTGGGAGGCCGGGGACAGATTTTATAAAAGCAACCGGACAGTCTGTATTCGATTTCGCAGCAGAAAACTTGTTTCGGCCTCTGGGAATCACGGTTGAGAGAAATCTCCTTTTCCATAATGCAAAGGAACAGCAGGCATTTAACAAAGCGACCGATATCAGCGGTTGGGTCATCGATTCCGCAGGAGTCAATGCGGCAGGCTGGGGACTTACCCTCTCTCCGGCGGATATGGACAGAATCGGGCAATTATATCTGAATGGCGGAACGTGGAATGGAAAACGGATCGTGCCGGAACACTGGGTGCGCGAGAGTACAAAAGAACATAGCCGGTGGAAAAATCGCAATCTGCCTTATGGATATTTGTGGTGGGTTCATGCGGACGGCTATGCGGCAATGGGGGATGGCGGGAATGTCACCTATGTCAATACCAAGAAAAACATGGTGGTCTCCATTTCTTCTCTTTTTAAGCGCAAGGCCAGGGATAGGATAGAGTTGATTCAGAGTTACATAGAACCAATGTTTGAGGTATAATGATAACTAAATATATATTTCCATAGAATAGGAGAACAGCCGTATGAATATTAAAGAAAAAATGCACAGCGGAGAATTATACTACCCCGGAGATGAGACGCTGATGAAGGAACAACTGGCATACCTTGAAAAATTATATGATTTTAATATGACGCGCCCCACGGAGCAGGAAAAAAGAAAAGAAATGTTGAAAGAAATGTTCGCGGAAATTGGGGAGGACTGCTATATCGAGCCGCCTCTGCATACAAACTTCGGTGGCAGGCATGTGCATTTCGGTCATAGCATCTATGCCAATTTCAACCTGACGCTGGTAGATGATACCCACATTTATGTGGGGGACTATACCATGTTCGGCCCTAATGTGACGGTAGCTACTGCAGGTCATCCTATCTGTCCTGAGTCCAGGCAGGAAGGATATCAATATAATTTCCCCGTACGCATTGGGAGAAACTGCTGGATTGGCGCCGGCGCCATTATCGTGCCCGGCATCACCATCGGCGACAACGTCGTGATCGGCGCTGGCAGCGTGGTTACAAAGGATATTCCTTCTAATGTTGTTGCAGTGGGCAACCCCTGCCGGATCCTGCGGGAAATCGGCGAGTATGACCGGGAGTACTACTTCAAGAACCGGAAGTTCCCGCCTGTAGATCGGCCTTAATATTGAAGCGGCGAGAAATTTAAGGGGGGACAGTTTGTTAGAACAAGAGGACTTGCAAGGTTTCCGACCTTTCAAGTCCGCTTCGCCTTGTTCCTTGACCTCACTACATACTAATCAAATACGCTTTATTGCCTAATTTCATTCTTCCATTTCTTGTAATTATAAAAAGCCTGCATAAGAATTACACTAAAAATCACAATTTCAATTATCCCTGTGAAGATATTTATATCAAATTCTTTATAAAACCCAACAATTATAATAATACCTATAAGAATCAACCACAATGTTCTAATAAATTTCCGTCTATAGCTTAATTTCCAATAACAAATTTCTATTCCTCTGTCTACTTTTTCACTCATTTCATATCTTTTCGAAATAAAAAACCAATAATTTCCACAATTACCAAATAATTTTAACATTTTCTATGCCTTTTACCAGTTAAATGTATGTAAAAGACTTTGAATGTTTTTTGCAAGCACTTTTTGGAGAAAAATGCAAAATATTTTTGGAGAATGTTGCATCTCCAAATTGGAGAAAGTTGCAAGGCCTCGGCTGGCAGCTATTCTGCCAGCTACATAGCCATTGCAGACCATATTTAGTTGTTATAGCGTGAGATATGGAAACGGAAGTTCCGAGTTTTCATCTTCATGTGCATGTTCCCTGAAATAGCGGAACTCCTCATCCAGCTCTTTATAATGGATAAAATCATTTAGATATCTCAGATCTTCTTCTGCGCATCGGTGATCTTCTATGAGATCAAGAAGATAATCATTCATCTCCTCATAGCGTTCCTGAAGGTTTTGATATTTTTTCTGTTCTTTGATAACTTTTTTATTTTTAGCCATTGTTACCTGCCTCCTGACTGCTGATTCTTGAAAGAGTTGCATTGATGCTTGATTCACGTAACCGATTATTGATCCCCGGGAACAGAATCAGTTCCACATGGTGGGTGAGCCTGCCAATCAGTGCTGTTGTCATCCGTTGGTCATAAAGAACGTTCACCCACTGTGAGAATTCAAGATTCGTGTTTAAAATCACCGATTTCTGCTCGTGTATCTCAGAAAGATAATCAAACAGAAGCTGTGAACCGGTGCGGTCATACGGAACATATCCGAATTCATCCAGAATCAGTATCCGGGCACTGTTAAGCTTCTTTTTCAGTGCAGTAAGCTTTCCGCTGCTCTGACTCTCGGAAAAGAGATTGATAAGTCCGGCAGTGCGGTAGAATCTTACCGGAATTTCCTGATTACATGCAGACATTCCAATCAGAATGGAAAGCATTGTTTTACCGGTTCCTGTTCCTCCATACATGATGACATTTTTTCCTGTATGATAAAACTCCAGGTCTAACAGGCTTTGGAAGCTGACGTCTTCCGGGAAATCTATCTCATCTGCCCTGAATTCCTCCACGCGGTATCTACGTGGGAAGCCGGCGGTATTGAGGAACTTGCTCTTCCTTTTTGCTGTACGGTATTCAATTTCGTTTGTCAGGAGGTTTAAAAGGTATTCCTGCGGTGTGTCTCCTTTCTGCTCGAAAGCCTGTCCTGCAAAGTTCGTGGACAGCTTGAGCTGTTTGCAGCATGCTGCAATGGATTTTTCTATATCAGCCATTTGAGACACCTCCCTTCTTAAGGGCGGCATCCAGCATTTTCAGATCATTTCTGAACGGAATGACCTTCTGCTGTGGCAGTAAAACTTTGTTTTCAAGCGGAGGCAGAAGCGGTACATCTGCATAGGTTCGCCTGTAAAGGCTCTGCAGACTGTCCGGATCTGTGGCATTCAGCCGGACTGCTTCGTCAACTGTTCTGACAGCACTAGCAAACCCGGTTCTTTCCGTAAGTTCTGCAAGCACCTTCAGGACACGTCCGCGTTCCTTGCTTTCGCAGTTATCCATGTATATCTGCATGGTTTGTGGCATCATGTCATATATGCCGCTGTTTCGAAGAGAACGGGGTTTCCTGGCGATATATGTAAGGTATGGCAGCCAGTCCATTCTTTCATGTTCATTGCCGTAAAGGCGCTTATGACGCACCACTTCGTGCATATCTTTGTCCATGACAATCACATCAGAGGATGTAATCTTGAGATTTACAATGGACTCACAGAAAGCCGGTGAAGCAGAATAACGGTGCTTTCCTGCGTCAAGAGTAAACTTTCCATATTTATCCGTTGTTGCCGTTGTGTAAAGTGCCGTATCAAACGGAACGGAAGGAAGCGGCAGTAAACGAGCCTTATCTTCTTCAAACAGTTTACTGATAAAGCGGTCATCATCGTCATCATAGTGCTCACGCTGCATATCGATTTCACAACGATCCAGAAGATGCTTGTTTTCTTTCACAAGATCATCAAAGCGGGGTACCGGTACAAGTTCGTTGCGGCGCAGGTAGCCAACCTTGTTTTCCACGTTTCCTTTTTCCCATCCGGATTCAGGATTCATAAAAACCGGCTTAATGCGGTAGTGTTCACAAAAGCGTTGAAACCGCTCTGTTACATTACGCCCGCCACCTTTGATGATTTCGGTAACAATGGTTCTGGTATTGTCAAACCAGATTTCCGTGGGAACACCACCGATGTGCTCAAATATGGCAACCAGTCCTTCCAGAAGACATTCCATGTTTTCGCCATAATTAAGCTGGAGGAAACCTCCGTTACTGTAGGGAAAACTGAGCACAAGGTACTTAGCCTCGTGATGAAGCCTGTCATTTTCATAAAAATCGGCTGTTCCAAAGTCTGACTGGGCTTCGCCGGGATGATGATTAAGAGGGATATAGCCATCGGTTCTTTTTAGCCGTAGTTCCTCTTTCTTCTGTTTGACGTATAAGGCAACAAGCCGATAACTGCAGCCGAAACCATCTGCTTCATCCTTGAGGCGTTTAAATACTCTTTTGGCTGTATGCCGTTGCTTTCTTGGTGCAAGCTTGTCTGCCTGCAGCCATTCATCAATCAAAGGTTTGAATGGGTCAAGCTTGGATTCGTGAACCTCTGATGATGCAGGTTTGGGAGATGGATTGTTAAAGTCCTCCATATCCACATATTTTTTGACCGTTTTCCAGTTAAGGCCGGTCTCAGATGCGATTTCAGAAATGTTCTTATCTTGCCGGTAGAACATATCTCTGATATGATGTATCTGATCCATTGTAGTTGACATTCTCCTTTCCTCCTTGTCTTTATTGTTTGGACTACAATAAAGATAAGGTTAATGGTTTTTGGATATACCTGCAATGGATCTTTTCATGGGAATGCTCATACTTGGTGGCTGCCACTCAAGCGCTACACCGTTCCTGAGCGCTTCTAGCGAATGCCTTGCAACTTTCTCCAATTTGGAGATGCAACATTCTCCAATTCCCGTTTGCAACTTTCGGTAATTCTATTTTACAATAAACACTTTGAATAAACAACACTTCTTTCTGTTATAGTATTTTGCTTCATAAATTATTTACACCATAATACCGATATATTGCTGAACCAATGTATTTTGTAACTCCTTTTCCGTACTGTTTATCTGTAGGTTCTTCCATCTGAGAATGATTCAGATAATCTTTGGCGACTTCCAATAACAAAGTTCTTGGATTCTCCACTCTAAACATATTTTTGTAACTTTCTCCCAGTGCTTTTACTGACTCTATTGCCAGTTCTTCATCAAATTGAGCCATTGCAATGGCAAACTGCTTATAAACCGAATCGATTGCAATTCTTTGTTCTTCCATTTCCTCTCGGCTTTGCCCTGTTGACTTCAGACTTGCTTCTACTGCTTTTTCTTTGCTTCCATAAATCTTAATCAAATGTTCACACGCCTTTTCATCTTTGAAGCTTTCTGAAACAGATTCTTTAAACTTATCAACATTTCCATAACGCTCAATAATTACTTTTTTATCCTCTTCACTCATAATTTCTAAAGAATGTTGGATTATTTTTTGAATGTCATCATCATTGAATGCTTCAAAACTCATCTTGTCCTCTCCTTTCAACACATCAGAAATCAATTCGATAATACCGTTCAGACGATTCCGTTTCATTTCCAACATCATCTTCTGTGTTTCAAGAATCTTACGATTATCACTTTCAGAATCTTTCATAATTGCTTTTATTTCCGACAATGGAACTTCTAGTTCCCGAAAAAACATAATCTGACGTAGTTTTTTCAATGACCTTTCATCATACAAGCGGTATCCTGCTTCTGTTACTTTAGCAGGTTTTAACAAATCAATTTCATCATAGTATCGTAATGTTCTTATACTGATTCCAGTCAATTCTGATACTTCTTTAACTGTTTTCATATGTCCTCCTTTCCCTTTCATCGTAAACCGTTACGTTACTGGAGAGTCAAGATATTTTTTCCATTTTATCACATCTTCAATAATACTGCCTTTACTTTTACAAATGAGAAATGACGCAGATAATGTTTTCACTACCTACGTCATTTCCCATTACATTTTTGAAATATTTACTCCATTTTCTTTCAGCTTTTACTCCAAATTTACTCCATTTTAAAAATCTGTTACGATATTTTACGATATTCTACGATACCTTTTCTTTGAAGAAAAATGTCTGTAAGCCTTGATATTCAGCGAACTTTTCAATATTTCCAAGCACTTTATTCTGTTGTGAGCTTTTCTCTCAAATTATTTCATCACGATATTAATGATTTTCTTCGGCACATAGATTTCTTTTACAATCGTGCCTGTCAATTTATCTGCCACTGCTTCTTTTCCTTCGGCAATCGCATCTTCCTTGGAAATGTCCGCTGCCACGGAAATGACTGCTCTTGTCTTGCCATTAATCTGTACTGGCACTTCGATCTCGTCATCTTTCATGGCTTCCATGTCATAAGTCGGCCATCCGGCTGTGAACACGCTACCCTCATGTCCCAGCTGCTCCCAGATTTCCTCTGCGATATGAGGGGCGAATGGGGAAAGCAGCACTGCCATTGTGGACAATGTCTCCTTATCGATCGCGCCTTCCTTCTTGGCAATCTCAATCAATTTATTGTTATGCTCCATAAATCCTGAGATCGCTGTATTCAGGCTGAAACTTTCCAGACGGGTTGTAATGTCATACACCAGTCTGTGGCGCTCTTTGATCATATCCTTGGTAGCCTTAACATCCGCATCCTTGCTGTCCATCACAAGATTCCAGAGACGCTTCAAGAAACGGTTTACTCCGTCGATTCCTCTGTCATCCCACTCTGCATCCAGTTCCGGAGGACCTACGAACAGTTCATACATCCGGAGGGAATCGCATCCGTAGTCTCTTACCAGATCATCCGGGGAAACCACGTTTCCTTTGGACTTGCTCATCTTGATGCCATTCTTGCCGGTGATCATTCCCTGATTGAACAGTTTATGGAACGGCTCGTCAAAGTCGATCGCTCCGATGTCATATAAAAACTTGGTATAGAAGCGGGAGTACAGAAGGTGAAGTACCGCGTGCTCTACGCCGCCGATATACATATCTACCGGAAGCATCTCGTCTGCCTTTTCTCTGGAAACCAGTTCCTTGTCATTGTGATTATCCACATAGCGCAGGAAATACCAGGAAGACCCTGCCCACTGAGGCATGGTGTTGGTCTCTCGCTTGGCAGGCTTTCCACATACCGGGCACTTACAGTTCACCCACTCGTCAATTCCAGCCAGTGGAGATTCTCCGGTTCCGGTAGGCTCATAGGATTCTACCTCAGGCAGGCGAAGCGGAAGTTCTTCTTCCGGTACCGGAACGGCTCCGCAGTCCGGGCAATGCACGATCGGAATCGGCTCGCCCCAGTATCTCTGGCGGGAGAATACCCAGTCACGCAGCTTGTAGTTCACGGTTGCCCGGCCAAGTCCGCGCTTCTCGATGATGTGTGGCGCCTCTTTCTTAAGTACCGCGGATTCCATGCCATTCCATTCTCCTGAATTGATCATGGTTCCTGCCGCTTCTGTATAGGCTTCTGTCATATTTTCGATTTCCTTGCCGTCCTTGGCGATAACCTGGACGATCGGAATTCCAAACTTGGTGGCAAATTCAAAGTCACGGTCGTCATGGGCAGGAACGCACATGATGGCTCCTGTACCATAATCCGCCAGAACGTAGTCGGACAGCCAGATTGGCGTCTTCTCCCCGTTCAGCGGGTTGATCGCGTAACTTCCGGTAAATACGCCGGTCTTTTCCTTATCCTGCATACGGTCTACGTTAGACTTCATGGACGCATCGTAGATATACTTTTCTACCGCCTCTCTTGTCTCATCCGTAGCCAGGCTCTTGGAAAGTTCATGCTCAGGCGCAAGTACCATGAAGGTAGCGCCATAGAGGGTGTCCGGCCTGGTGGTGTAGACCGTGATTTTTTCTTCTCTTCCTTCAATTGGGAAATCTACTTCCGCTCCATAGGACTTTCCAATCCAGTCTGCCTGCATCTTCTTAACCTTCTCCGGCCAGTCCAGCTTGTCTAAGTCGCTGAGCAGACGCTCCGCATACTTGGTGATCCGCAGCATCCACTGGCGCAGATTCTTCTTGGTCACTTCCGTGCCGCAGCGCTCGCACTTGCCATTGACAACTTCCTCGTTCGCAAGGCCGGTCTTGCAGGATGGGCACCAGTTGATCGGAAATTCCTTCTCATAAGCAAGGCCTTCCTTGAACATTTTTACGAAGATCCACTGGGTCCATTTATAGAATTCGGGATCTGTAGTGTTCACTTCCATATCCCAGTCATACAGGGCAGCGATCTCGTTAATCTGGCGCTTGATGTTCTTTACATTCTCTGCTGTGGAGATTGCAGGATGCACGCCCATCTTGATGGCATAGTTCTCAGCTGGAAGTCCGAACGCATCCCATCCCATCGGATGCACGATATAGTATCCCTGCTGCAGCTTATATCTGCTCCATACGTCAGAGATTACATATCCTCTCCAATGTCCTACATGAAGGCCATTTCCCGACGGATATGGGAACATGTCCAGACAGTAGTACTTTTCCCGCTTATTCCCCTTTTCGTCAGCCTTAAGGTTGACTGGATTCTGCTCCCATCTTTCACGCCATTTTTTCTCGATTGCCTTATGATTATAAGGTACGTTTGACATTATTCTTTCCTCCTGCTCTTTTGATATATTAAGGCCCATCGGCCTTGTCAGCATAACTGCTTTCTTAGAAAAAGCCTTCTCATCTCGCAAGAGACGAAAAGGCCTGAACTTCCGTGGTACCACTCTTTTTCACCCGTACTGATAAAATACAGATGCACTCATTATCTTCTGTAACGGGAAGGCCCGCTTCTGCCTATGCGATCATACAGGGTTCAGCAGAAGAACTCCAAGGCGAGTTGGGAGATTACGCTTGCTGCCTTGCACCATCCGGCAGTTCTCTGTAAAACGGTAGGCTCTTACTACTCCTCTTCTTCGTTTCTACAATATTCTTACTTATTATATGAAGAATGTTAAAATAAGTCAAGTCCTGATTTTAGGGTTCCTGAAAAACTTATTTTTTGTAGTTGTTCACGCCTTGGCTTTAGTGTATAATAAACATAAGTAAATGGTACTGAAAACTTCAGTATAATATGATACATAAAGGAGAGGTTTGCCATGGTAAATTTATTAACAGGCCCAAAAGGCACCGGAAAGACACAACAAATGATTGAGCAGGCTAATCAGCAGGCGAAAAGCTGTAACGGAAACGTAGTTTTTATCAAAAAGACACATCGCGACACCGCAAGTGTTGCATTTGATATCCGTACGATCTGTATGGATGATTTTCCAGCAATTGAAAATATTGACGAGTATATCGGCTTTTTATATGGCATGTACAGTTCCAACCATGATATTGAATGTGTATTCATCGATGGAATACTGAAGCATGCCGATATTTCTTTAAGCAACATGCCAGAATTCATTGAGCGCCTTAAGAAGATTTCAAAAGAATGCGACATTGAATTCTATGTAAGCATCAGCGCCAACAAAGAAGATTTATCTGGTATTGACCAGACAGGCTGCCAGTATCTAAACTAGAACAACCGGAAAATACACGAAGCGAATGGAATTGCAGGGCGGTCCAGTGATGGGCTGCCCTTTTACGGTATGAGAAAATGAGTGGAATCAAAGAACAAAAAAGAAACAGGCTTCGGCTGATGCTGTGCGCTCTTTTTTCTGTATGAGAAGTATAAAGACAAATATATCGCCTACAGTCTTGGAAAGTTCTGCTTTGGAGGCAATTCCAACCCGGAAGATAAGGATACGATGATCTTCCAGCAGACATCTACGTTTAAAAAGGGAGTGGTTCAAAAGAACGATGACATCCATATGATTCCCTGTTCCCTGTCCTCTGCCAGCGGATATAATGACTATTGTCCGACTCCGCTGGAAGGCGACTCCAAACAGAGAGTCCTTGATAAGATCGAAGAATACAACAAAGACTTATAGATGGCGGTATAAAAACTCATAGAACATAATCATCAGAGGCATGGTCGCAATACAGAAGATTACGGACATGACGTTGATCACGCTGGCATAACGGGCATCTTTGTCATAGATCTGCGCCATCTGCGTAATCATAGTGGCTACAGGCGCCGATGTGCACAGCAGGACTACCATCAATATATATTCGGCATCTTTATGAAGCCATATTTGGCCTATGAACACGAATGCAATAGTAGCCAGCGCCGGAATTGCGATCAAACGAATAAAACTGATAAGATAGGGTCTCTTCTGCCTGAATACCCAGCGAAGATCCACGTTGCCGATCACCATGCCGATAACCAGCATGCTGGCCGGGCTGATCATATTTCCGAAACTGCTGACGCAGCTGCCAATTACCACCGGGAATTTTATCTGCGTGGCAAACAGGAATCCTCCTATCAGCATTGCGATTATATTCGGATTCAGTATGATCTTCTTATAATCTCTTTGTGCCTCCTGGCTTACCAGACCCCGGCCGTGGGTCCACAGAAGGACGGTCTGCACCACGATGAATGCTGTGGTGTAGAACACCCACTCCTGTCCCAGGACGGATGCTACCAGGGGAATCACCAGAAATCCCGAATTGGAATATATGATCGAGGCCTTTTCAATGCTGTTGAAGTGCAGCGGCCTCTCCAGGACTTTTGTTAAAATAATCATGGCGGCATGAACACCAGCCGCCACAACGATCGCTATCAACAGTCCCTGTACCTTATCCTTGGTCAATTCGATCTGAAATGAATTTACAATAATACAAGGCGAGCAGATGTAGACGACCATATTCGACAGGACCTTGCTGTCTTCCGTCCGAAACAGGCCAATCTTGACGACGGCGTAACCTACCGCCATCGTCAGGAACATCGCCATAATCTGTTCTGCTAATAACATACTTATTTCCATTACTCTTTTTCTTCCTTGTCTACTATTCCGTCAAATTCCAGAGACATAACAAGGTTTGCCTTTTTATCCTCTTTGTACTCTATCGTTACTTCCTGCCCTGGCTCGCATCTAACTACATCGATAAAATCTACTACGGATGCATCAAAGATGTCTTCTGAATTCTCCAGCATGAGGTAATAATGAGAGGTTCCCTCTATGACTCCCTGGGCAATCTTGGTAATCTTTCCGGTAATCGTCTTGACTTCCCTGGTGTCCTTTTCCACTTCTTTCACGCCATTGCTGAACAACAGTTCCAGATAATTTTCCTCGCATTGGCTTACGCTGTCGCCGATTGCGACAATCTGGTATTTCTGTACATTCACCATCGCGTATTTCTTTACGAGGCCCGAATCATCCTTGAGTGCGATAAAATATGTCGGCTCATCCGATATATTGAGCAGCAGCGGGAAGGTGGCCGTGTACTTCAGGTTCTGCACCTGGCCTTCTGCAGAGGACATGGCGGAAGCCTCCG
This sequence comes from [Clostridium] scindens ATCC 35704, assembly GCF_004295125.1. NCBI lineage: Bacteria > Bacillati > Bacillota > Clostridia > Lachnospirales > Lachnospiraceae > Lachnoclostridium > [Clostridium] scindens. The sequence continues at coordinate 82,174 of NZ_CP036170.1, forward strand.
TTGCTCCTTCTACCTTATAGTACTTCGTCTCCATGGTCCTTTGATTGGCTAAGACAAATCCTACATTTGACTGGTCGCCATTAACGGAAGTTACGCCCGTGTACATCCATACGTCATCATCCTGGGCAAGATAGTTGTATCCGTCCGTGGTCTTAAGACAGTCCTTCTGGCTCAAAATACTGTTGAAAAAGCCATGCTTCAAGGTTCCATAATAATCAAACAACTGTACCAGCAGGTCTGCGGAATACGCCCGGTCCACCCACTGGGGAACGTCTTTGATGTCATAAGTCTTCGTCTCTCCGGTAATGGCATTGCAAAGCACTACTTTGCCCACCGTCTCTCCTCCGAAAAGGCCGATATTGTATTTTTTCACAGGAGCGATCCAGTATGGAACGCCCTTTTCATCAATCTCAAAACTCAGTTCTCCATAAATATACGTAGGATGCGCAAAACGGAGATGACGGTAGATATTCCGGTTCAGATGCTCGCTGGTGGTATATTTTATGCCTTCATCCAGTTTTACTAGTTCTGTAGACTGGGTGGCCATGTTAATCCTGATATAAGCGGGGATTCCATTGGAACGGTTGGTAAACCATTTGATCAGGTTTGCGTACTTTAATGGAGATACCCGAACCGGATTGCCCTGATAGTTAATCTGGCTGTAGATGTCGTCCGCCTCAAACTGGGACACCATATCCACCATGCTGCCCATCTTGCGGTCACCAAGAATTTCCGCGGTATCTTTATCAAGAAGCGGAATCTTATCAAAAGAAAGTTCTTCTATATCTTCCGTAAATTCTCCTTCTTCTACTTTCATCAGCTTCTGGTATTTCTTGGCATTGACGATTGGGGAAGACAATAAGGATCCAGCCAGATAGATGATTCCTAATCCCAGGATTGCAAAGCCAAAAAACTTCATTGTCTTGCTTGTACGCAGTTCGGCCTTTCCAATTTTCTTGCGGACCGCGTAAATGACTGCCACCATCACCAGCAAAAATATAATAAAAAACCAGGTGTCGGAAGAGTGGATGTTGAATGCGGGCAAAGCAATATAGTAGTATAGTCCTGCTGCCAATATGACCACGATTGCAATTAGTAACTTTCTTTTTCCTTTCATAATACCTCCTAAAATTTCCTGTTCCATGCGGAAGCCGTAAACAACATCAGGAATGGGAAGATCTCCAGACGTCCTGCCAACATGTCAAAGCAGAACACGATCTTAGACAGCGGTGAAAACTCTGCAAAACTTCCCACCGGGCCGACATCCGCGATTCCAGGGCCAATATTGTTTAATGTTGCCAATACAGAACTGAATGTGGTGCCAAAGTCCAGATTGTCAATCGAGACGATAAGCACCGATCCAACGACAATGCCAGCATATGCCATCAGATAGACATACAGGCTTCTGAGGACATCCGCTCCCATCTTCTTGTCATTTACCCTGATAATGCTGATAGACTTTGGATGCACCATCTGCTTAATCTCACGCTTGATGCATTTCAATACCATCAGGAATCTGGATACCTTGATGCCGCCTCCCGTAGAAGACGCACAGGCGCCTATCACCATTAGCATCAGCAAGATGCACTGGGACAGCATCGGCCAGGCGTTATAGTCTGCCGTCGCATATCCCGTCGTGGTGATGATGGATGCCACCTGGAATAAGGCGTAGCGGAACGCCTTCAGCGGGTTTGGATACTGGCCGCTGATATTCAGGGTGATCACCGCCACCGCTGCAAGGATGATTCCTAAGTATGCCCGGAGTTCTTCATTCTTCCATACCGGCTTAAAATCCCTGATCAGCAGGAAGAAATACAGGTTAAAGTTGACTCCGAACAAAATCATAAAGATAGAGATCACGCCATCTATATAAGCGCTGTCAAAATGGCCTACGCTGGCCGCATAATTGGAGAAGCCCCCTGTTCCGGCTGTTCCAAATGCATGGATCAGGCTGTCGAACATATTCATTCCGCCAAGCAGAAGCAGGATGACTTCAATCAGCGTCAGGCCCAGGTACATGCCATATAGTATTCTGGCAGTAGACATGGTCCTTGGCACCAGCTTATCCTTTTCCGGTCCCGGAACCTCCGCCCGCATCAGATACATGGAATTCTTTTTATCCAGGGTTGTCAGCACCATGACAAACACAAGCACGCCCATACCGCCGATCCAATGGGTAAAACTTCTCCAGAACAGCATACCCTGCGGCAGGGCTTCTACATCCGTAAGAATGGAGGACCCTGTCGTTGTGAAGCCGGATACCGTTTCAAAGAATGCATCCAGATAACTCGGAATGCTTCCTGAAATAGTAAATGGCAGGGCTCCAAATAATGACCATAAGATCCAGGCGCTGGCGACGATCACCATCCCCTCTTTTCCATATATGGTTCTCTTCTCAGGCTTCTTCATTCCTACCAGCAGATAGATCACTATCAGTATGCCGGAAGGTATTAGAAAGTATACCCCGCTGAATTCTCCATAAATCAAAGAAACAAGAGCAGGGAGCAGCAGCAGGATTGCCTCTACCCCCAGCATTTTGGCCAGTATGTATCGTATCATTTTCGTATTCATAATCTACATTCCGTCTCCCTATGCGAGTATATCGCTGAATTCATTGATGATATGATCTTTGGTAATCACGATTACGCTGTCTCCGACTTCCAGATGATCCTCGCCATTTGGAATAATAACCTTTCGTTTCCGTCCGATACAGGCAATCAGATAATTCGCCTTGGTAGGCAGATCCTTAAGCGGAACATTGGTAAATTTGCATTCCTTTTTAATAATAAACTCTACTGCTTCCACCTTTCCGCCCAACAGCCGGTACATGGTTTCCACATTTGCGCTGCTGTAGGAATTATTCCTGGCTCTTACATAACTCATGATCGCATCTGCCGTTGCACTCTTTGCCGACACGATGCTGTCGATCCCAAGTCCCTCCACCATCTGAGCTCTGGAATCTTCGTTTACCTTGGCAACGATCTTATTTACCCCTTGCGTCTTTGCAAAGAGAGACATGATGATATTCTCTTCATCCATTCCAGTCAATGCGATCACCGCATCGGCCTCTCCGATCCCTTCTTCCATCAAAAGGTCATGGTCCGCAGCGTCTCCGTGGATGATCGTGGCCTTTGGAAGTACCTCGCAAAGCTGCTCGCAGCGTTCCTGCCTGGATTCGATGATCTTCACCTGCATGCCAACCTGAAGCAGCTGGGCCGCAAGATAGAAGCACACATGACCGCCTCCGCAAATCAGCACCTTCTTCACTCTGGCATTCCTGCGTCCCAAAGACCGGAAGAATGTCTCCAAATCCTGATGGGCCGCGGCAATATGCATCTTGTCACCTTTCTGGAGGACAAAGTCTCCATCCGGAATATACACTTGTCCGCCTCTTTTTACAGCGCATACCAGGATCTTAATCTGGAATTTCTGGTATACTTCGGCCAGGGACAGGCCTGTAAGAGGACTTTCGTCTCTAAGGTTGAATTCTACCAGTTCCACTCTTCCCTTCATAAATGTCTCTACCTTGCTTGTCTCTGGGAAAAGCAGCACTCTTAAAATCTCATTGGCAGCCGCCAGTTCCGGGTTAACCGCCATACTCAGGTGCAAATCCTCTTTTAATATATCTATCTGACGATAATAGACGGGGTTGCGCACCCTGGCTATGGTATGCTTTGCTCCAAGCCTCTTTGCCAGAAGGCAGCTGAGCATATTCAGCTCATCGGTAGAAGCGCATGCGATCACAAGATCCGCATGCGGGACATCTGCCTGCTTTTGGACGTTTACATCCGCGCCATTGCCGGTAATGCAGAAAATATCCAGCTGGTTTAATGCCTCCTTTAACTTTCCTTCATTCTGGTCAATCAATACAATGTCATAATCTTCTTCCGACAATTGCGTCGTCAGTTTATGGCCGACTTTGCCGTCGCCAATAATCACTATTTTCATTTCCTGTTCCTCATACTATCCTCATCTGTTTTTTGCATAGCAAAGAGATTATAGCACTTTTGCTTTAAGAAAAAAAGCCCTTCCGGGCTTTTCTTCTAAATAATATGTTCCTTATTCTTCTGCTGCTCTTTTTGCGATTTCCGCTTCCTGGACATCAGAAGGAGCCTGCTCATAACGGGCGAATTCATAAGAATATGTTCCTCTTCCTCCTGTCATGGAGCGAAGGATGGTGCAATAGCCGAACAATCCGGTCATTGGAATGTCTGCGACAATCTCCTGGTATCCGCCTGCAATCGGATTCATTCCAAGCACGCGTCCGCGGCGCTTGTTCAGATCGCCCATGACGTCTCCGGTATAGTCTTCCGGCACTACGACTTTGATGGATGCGATTGGCTCCAGAAGTACAGGCCCTGCTTCCATAAATCCCTTCTTAAATGCCTGGATCGTAGCCGTCTTAAATGCCATTTCTGAAGAGTCAACCGGATGGTAAGATCCGTCATAAAGGATTGCCTTGACTCCGACTACCGGATATCCTGCAAGAGGTCCCTTCTGGACAGAGTCCTGAAGGCCTTTCTCAACTGCCGGGAAGTAGTTCTTCGGAACGGCTCCGCCTACAACGACTTCTTCAAATACATAAGGGCTCTCCAGATCTCCGGATGGCTCGAATTTCATCTTTACATGACCGTACTGTCCATGTCCGCCGGACTGTTTCTTATACTTGGTATCCACATCGGATTTCTTCTTGATCGTCTCACGGAAGGCTACTCTTGGAGTGTCCAGCGTGATCTCGCATTTGAATCTGGCAGCCAGCTTGCTCGCTACAATCTCCAGATGCTGGTCTCCCATGCCATAGAGCAGGGTCTGGCGGTTCTCGCTGTCATTTACCGCCCTTAACGTAACGTCTTCTGCCATCATCTTCTGAAGCGCCTGGGATACCTTGTCCTCATCCCCTTTGTTCTTTACAATGTACTTCATATATGTATATGGCTTTGAATACTCCGTCCTTCCATATAAGACTGGCGTGCCTTTTGCGGAGAGCGTATCGCCCGTCTTAGTATTGGAGAGTTTTGCTATGGCTCCGATGTCTCCTGCAAATAATTCGCTTACTTCTACCGGCTTATTTCCAATCATCGTATAGATCTTGCCAAGCTTCTCTTCCGTATCAGTATCCGGATTGTAAAGCGTATCCTCGCCTTTTAAAACGCCTGAACACACTTTAATGAAGGAATACTTTCCAATAAATGGGTCAACCATCGTCTTGAATACGTATGCGGATTTTGCCTTTGCAAAGTCATAATTCGCCTCGAAGATCTCGTTTGTCTTCCGGTTGATGCCTGCACACTCTCTGTATTCCGGACTTGGAAAGAATCGAACGATATCAGACAGGAGATTGGCAACTCCCTGCGCCTGGATATTGGATCCCATTGCCACCGGAACGATGCTTCCATCCATGACTTCCGTACGCATTGCAGAGCGGATCTCTTCTACGGAGAATTCTTCTCCAGCAAAATATCTTTCCATAAAGTCATCGCTGGTCTCTGCCACTGCCTCCAGCAGCTTCTCGCGGTAAATCTCCAGATTTGGCTTGCAGTAATCCGGAATTTCGCATTCCTCTCTCTGCCCGATGCCCGTGTAGCGTCTGCCGGCATTCTTGATAACATTGACGTATCCAACCAGTTTTTCATTCTCGCGGATCGGCTGGAAGTGAGGCGCGATCACCTTGCCATATCTGTCTGTAAGATCCTGCACTACCTGACGGAAGCTTGCGTCGTCCACATCCATCTCTGTTACGTATATCATGCGCGGCAGGTTATATTTGTCGCATAACTCCCACGCTTTTTCCGTTCCTACTTCCACGCCTGCCTTGCCGGATACAACGATCACCGCCGCGTCCGCCGCGCTGACTGCCTCTTCTACCTCTCCTACAAAGTCAAAATATCCCGGCGTATCCAGCACGTTAATCTTTGCCTTCTCCCATTCGATCGGGACTAAGGCCGTGCTGATAGAGAATTCACGTTTCTGTTCCTCTTTATCGAAATCACTAATCGTATTGCCATCTGTGATTTTGCCCATACGATTGGTCGCTCCTGATACATAAGCCATAGCCTCTACAAGACTTGTCTTCCCGCATCCCCCATGTCCTAAAAGGACAACGTTTCTAATCTCATCCGTTCTGTAAACCTTCATATCTGCTGCCTCCTTATATTGGTAAAATCTCATGTATATATTGTACTAAAAAAAACTCTTTATTACAACTCTTTTATACATTATTTACAATACATTGTTTGATTTACCGCGCAACTCTAAATACTTTTTCGCTTTAAAGCGTTATAGCATTGACAAACCCGGCTCAGACAGAGTAAAATAAGTTGGACACAGCAAAGGAGGACTAACATGAAACTTAAAATCGGCTTTATCGGCCTGGGCCTGATCGGCGGCTCAATAGCAAAGGCAATCCGCCAGTATTATCCCGATTACGAGATCGTAGCCTTTGACAAGAATAAAGAAACTCTGGCTTTAGCGACTCAGGAATCCATCATAGACGTAGCCGCAACAACCATTGACGATAACTTCCACCATTGCAGTTACATATTCCTGTGCGCGCCTGTTTCCTATAATACGGCTTACCTAAAGCAGATCAAAGGATATCTGCACGATGGCTGCATTCTTACCGATGTAGGAAGCGTTAAGACAAATATCCACCGGGAGGTGGAAGCACTTGGAATCGAGCCATATTTCATCGGCGGCCATCCCATGGCTGGTTCCGAGAAAAGCGGCTATAGCAACGCAAAGGCCATGCTGATTGAAAATGCCTACTATGTGCTTACTCCTACCAGCAAAGTACCCCGGGAAAAGATAGATAACTATGTAAATTTTGTCCGTGATCTGCGGGCTATCCCTATTATATTAGACTATCAGGAACATGACCAGGTTACCGGAACCATCAGCCACCTCCCCCATATCATCGCGTCCAGTCTGGTGAATTTTGTCAGAGACACGGATACAAAGGACGAACTGATGAAGAACCTGGCTGCCGGAGGATTTAAGGATATCACACGGATCGCTTCATCTTCGCCTACCATGTGGCAGCATATCTGCCTCAAGAATAAGGAGAATATCTCCCGGATCCTGGATGCATATATACAGGCTCTTGGCAAAGCAAAGGAATTGATCGATCAGGAGGATGAGCAGGGACTCTATTCCCTGTTCGACAGTTCCAGGAATTACCGCAATTCTATCCCCGGCTCTTCAGCCGGACCGATCAAGAAGGCCTTCGCCGTATACTGCGACATTATAGACGAGGCCGGCGGAATTGCCGCCATCGCGACAATACTTGCGTCCAACAATCTGAATATCAAGAATATCGGGATTGTACATAACAGAGAATTTGAAGAAGGGGTTCTGCGTATTGAATTCTATGATGAAGGCTCTTCAAAACGGGCCGCAGAATTACTGCAGAAATTCAGGTATATCGTTTATGAGCGTTAGAACTATAGCCAAGGCAAAGAAATTAAAAGGAGAAATCACGGTTCCCGGCGATAAGTCTATCTCCCACCGCAGCATCATGCTGGGGGCAATTGCCCAGGGAACCACGGAGATCACCAATTTCCTAACCGGGGCAGACTGTCTTGCTACCATCAAATGCTTTCGCAAAATGGGCATCGACATTGATTGCCGCCCCTCCAGCATCCTGGTACACGGGAAAGGCCTGTATGGCCTGACTGCGCCTGATGGGATACTGGATGTTGGAAACAGCGGCACCACAACGCGGCTGATGTCCGGCATCCTGGCCGGGCAGGACTTCTCCTGCGTCCTGAATGGGGATGATTCCTTAAACCAGCGCCCAATGGCGCGCATCATGAAGCCCTTGAACAGTATGGGGGCCCATATTACCAGTATCAAAGACAACGGCTGCGCTCCGCTTAAGATTGAGCCGGGCCATCTTCACAGCATTGTCTATCAGTCTCCGGTAGCCTCTGCTCAGGTCAAGTCTGCCATCCTTCTCGCGGGGCTCTACGGAGATGGAGAGACTTCCGTGACTGAGCCGGCGCTGTCCAGGAACCATACGGAACTCATGCTACAAAGTTTTGGCGCCAGCGTATCCGCCGCTATGCATCCGGACGGCAGCGCCACCGCTTACGTTCACGCCTGCGACGAATTATACGGGCAGCAAATTTTTGTTCCCGGCGACATCTCATCTGCAGCATACTTTATCGCTGCAGGCCTTCTGGTCCCGGGCTCCGAGCTGCTGGTCAAGAACGTAGGCACCAATTTCACAAGAGCCGGATTCCTTGACGTATGCAAGGCAATGGGGGCAGATATTACCCGTGTAAACGAGACCTTCCTGGGGGGCGAAGGACGCGCGGACATCCTGGTCCGCTCCAGCGATCTGAAAGGCGCAACGATAGAAGGGGACATCATCCCTGCCTTGATCGATGAGATCCCCATCCTCGCAGTTATGGCTGCCCATGCAGAAGGCACAACCGTCATCAAGGATGCTGCCGAACTGAAGGTAAAGGAAACCAACCGGATCGCTACAGTCACCGAAAACCTTAAGGCTATGGGCTGTAACATAACCCCTACCGCCGACGGCATGATCATCGAAGGAGGTTCCCCACTCTCTGGCGCCCGGATTCAAAGCCATATGGATCACCGTATCGCCATGGCATTCGCCATCGCCGGCCTGACCGCCAAAGGGGAAACCGTTATCGAGGATAGTCAGTACGTAGATGTGTCCTATCCAGAATTTTTCGAGGCGGTAGAAAGAATAAGAAGTGACACGTAACAGTTTTAACTTTGACACGTAACACTTTTAAAAAGTGTTACGTGCCAAACCTTCATAACTGGTGTGTATAATTAAAAAAAGCCCTGCGTAAAAGTGAAAAAACTGGTGCGCAGAATGCATATAGAATACGAAAAGGTAAATAATCCAAGCATATTTATTTTTCTTTTGGATTAGTTGCCTTTTCGTTTAATTTATTGAATTCATAAAGTTTAACGCAGGACATTTTACATTTTTACACAGGGGTTATATCAATTTTACACACCAGTTTAACAAAGTGAACACGTAACATTTTTGAAAAATGTTACGTGTCAAAGTGAAAAGTGTTACGTGTCAATAATACGTTACTCTTACGGTTTTTCCCAGGTGTTCTACGCATTCCCGCAATTGTTCCACCAGATTCATCCTGACGCTCAGGTCGAATGGCAGGTTGGAGTTCTGATGGGCCGTGTTCATAGCCTTTCCCACGAACAGATTTAGTTCCGTGCATTCCTCGATTATCAGTTTGGCCAGTTTGGATGCACCATTATCGGCATCCAGTTCATCAAAGAATGCCTCGTCAAAATCATCATTCTCGTAACGTCTAAGCAGCCCCATCGCTTTTCCAATAGTCAGCACGCCTTCTGTCACCAAATCCAGGCCTTCGATGCTTGCCGTAGGAGGAACGCTTGGATCCGCATAATTCAGGGACGTGATGATCTCTTTTTTCAGCACCCTGGCAGTGATGTTCGCACTGGTCCCTCCGCAGACGACCTTCTTGCCCTCTTGATTCATGAAGTCCCGGACCACCCGCTCGTCGTCCTCCTTGTGAGTAGGAGGTCCCGTAAATATGTTGAGAATGCGCCGTTCTATGACTCTCGCGACAGCAACCGTGGTATCGTCCCCGGGCTTCTGCCCGTACAGGTCATCACAGGCTTGGCTCAGCATGGCGGCCAGCCGGGATGCTGACAGAGTCTCCTTCGTACACTTCAAGGTGTATTCTGCCATACTTTCCCAGGTCCAGCCAAAATTCAGAAGTTCTCCGACCCCCGCATAGATGACGCCGTCGCTCATAAGTACGAAACAGTCCTTAAGTTTTACCTGAAAACGATACTCCCGGATGGTCTTGTCCTCAATCACCCTCTCCTCATAAGGATAATCCACGATCTCGCCATCCCGCACAAACACACATTTTGGATTGTCAAATTCTGCCAGATACGCCTCCCCGTTGTGAAAAATCTGAAGAATGCTGAAGGTGGCATAGGCTACTTCCCGTACCTTGCACACTGGAAGCGTCTTGGCGATTGTCTCTACGCAGGCTTCTATGGATGCCCCCTCCAAAAACATGGTTCCCAGGATCTTGGATGTCAAGGTGGCCAGAATATTGGCCTTTACGCCGCTTCCCATTCCATCCGCCAGTATAATAATCTCAGAATCGTCCTTCTTAAGGACCTCTACCTTGTCTCCACAGAGTTCTTCATGATGCTTGTTCAGGCTTTTCCAGGATATATCTACACTTACACTCATATCAATCTTCCTCTTCAAACAGAATTGAATCCCTCAGTTTTGACAGGGTCACTTTGGTCTCTGCAGTCGTCTCTCCCAGAAGGCCGGCGATTTCCTGCGCCACCATCATCTGCTTGTCAATGACCTTCTGCGCCATCTCTACCGTCTCCATCTTCAGGTTATAGTGCTGTTCTTTGGCCTTCTCTTCCCTGGTGATATCCTGGTACGTCACCAGTACGGATTCCAGGCTTTCTATATAAATGATGCTCTCTACCACCGTCAGTTTCATGGTCTCCAGGTTCAGTTTCTTGTGAACGATCTGCTGTCTGGTATTCAGGACTTCCGCAATATCCTTGTCGTCCAAAAATTCGAAAATATACCGCTCCAGTGCTTCTTCCCTGGACACTCCAAGCATCTCCCGGGCTTTTTTGTTGCATTCCCGTATTCGCATATCCTTGTCAACGATCATGATCATGCTGGGCGTCACATCCATAACGATGTTGGACATTGATTCCGCCTGCGCCACCGCATAAGGCAGGCACATGCCAATCTCGGCTTTCTTCTGGTACACTGCTGTCGCTTTGTCCCGGCAAGTCGGATATCCGCAGGCGCCGCAGTTCAGTTCGTCCTCTTTTGTATATTTGCCCATCGCATGAAGAATCTGCTCCATCTCCGTGTCTGAAGGCGTGCGGTCATGGACGCGTCGATCCTTAAATGTCTTCTGAAGTTCGATATCTCGTCCCTCAATGCCTTGCGCCTCTTCCTGATATGCGACCTGGTCTTCCAGATCCATCTTGGCCCGTACCAGGGACTGCTGCCATTTATCAGAGGCTGGTCCCTTGATGCATCCGCCCTCGCAGACATTGACCTCGAAGAAGCAGTTCTGGATCCCGCCTTTTTCCAGTTCTTCAAAAAGTTCCATACAGGCTTTCAGCCCATCAATATGTATTTTATAGTAATTGTCCTCCACTGAACTTGCACGCACAGACTTAATAATCCCCCCGCTGATTGGGTAGAGCTGATTAACCTTAGGGCTTGGATTCCCCATAGGAAGGTTCTGGCACTGGTGGACATCTATGCCTTTTGCCTTCCACCATTTCACGATCTCTTCAAACGTCAGGATAGCATCGATTGCCCCCTGTACTCTTTCATCCCCGATTGCCTCTTCTTTCTTGGCAATACAAGGCCCTAGGAATACCACCTTCACATCCGGTCCGTAAATATCCTTGATGAGCCGGCCATGGGCAATCATAGGAGATACCACCGGCGCCATCATAGGTACCAGGGATGGATAATACTTCTCAATCAGATCATTGACGCTGGGACAGCAGGTCGTGATGATGTTGTCCATCTGGCCATCTTTTAGAAGTTTCCAATACTCTCTGGTCACCAGCGCGGCGCCCTCGGCCGTCTCCCGCACCTCATAGAAGCCCAGCTGCTTCAGGGCATCCACGATCTGGCCCGGCTTGTCGTATTCCAGCACGCCAAGATAGGAAGGGGCGATGGATATAATCGTCTTCACTCCCTGCTTCAGATACCGCTTCACCCGATCCATGTCGCTGGCAAATGTCTTTGCATTCTGAGGACATACTTCCAGGCAATGGCCGCAGTTGATGCAGTGGTCCTTCATAATATGAGCCTGCTCGTTTTGGACGGAAATGGCTTTCACTTCACAGTTTCGCACGCATTTATAGCAATGCCTGCAGCTCGCATCCTTAAAATCTATTACTCGCACTTTCCCGCCTCCTTCAATATGACCTCATGGAAGAAATCTTCCGCATCCCCCGGCTTTACATGGTAAATATTCTCCCTGATCTTCACACTGACGCCTTTGGAGCAGGCGCCCATGCAGAATGAGCCGCTAAGCTCGATATCCGCTACATCTCTGTGTTCCTTCGTAAGCCTGGTAAATGTCTCAATAACATCCTTGGAGCCCCTCACATGGCAGGAACTTCCAATGCATATCAGAACCTTCATAATGTCCTCCTTAATCCGCACATAGTTACTTCTTCCATTATAACATCACACAGATTAAGGCGCAATCTCGGGAAATGTTTATTTCTGCTTATGATTTCTACTCAGGTTTTTGATTTATAATTTTCACTTATACTTTCACTTACAGATTCCACTTTACCTTCAGGCATATCCTATTCCTTTGCCAGAATAATGCTGACAATACCGCATAGGAGCCCTCCCACAGGAAATGCGATCCAACTGATGTTCCAATAATTTCCTACAAAACCCAGCAGAAAGAAGAAAATGTCTTCCTCAAACCGGGCAGGCAGCTGCATTTCCTCCACAAATCCTTCATAGATCACACCGCACAGTATCAGTCCAATCGCCACAGCAACAACATTAATATATTTTTTATGAAACTTATCAATTTCTTCTGTCGTATATACATTTTCTATCACCGGATATCTTCTCCGAAATTCCTCATCTTTCAACCCGTGAACCACGAATAGCAGGACGGATACCACGCACATGATAAGAAACAGCATATTTGCATAACTTTCGCTGACTCGGATCCCCATCAGGAATTCGTATATCGTCACGCCAAGCAGTATAAAACCTACGCCAAAGGCTACCGCCTTGCTGAACTCATTCTTATGCTGGTCATATTGTGCATTATCTTCTGCAAAAGACTCCGTCGCATCGCCTCTGATCAGCGTATCCATATCGCATCGGAACATCTCGCACAGCTGCAATATCTTCTCCATCTCCGGATAGGTTGCTCCTGATTCCCATTTTGAAATCGTCTGCCTGGATACTTCCATCCGCTCAGCCAGTTCCTCCTGGGTCATATCCGCTTTCTTCCTGTAAAACTGTAAATTCTCTGAAAATGCTGCCATATTTTTCTCTCCGTTTCATTTATATTCCAATCGATTGTAATAAAAAGATAGCATATCATCAGCGCAACCTCTATAAAGTCCTTGTTGCTTTTGCGGAAAATAACTTAAACTTTCGGTTGACATCCCTAATTTTATCATATTTTAGGAGTCTCTGCCACAAAGGGAGGCGGCCTACAACCGAAATCGTAGGCCGCCTCATTTTATATGAGATTATGTCATCACCAAATCAATTGATCGTCCGCTTCACATAACTCGTATGCAGGGTCTCATGCGCCTTATGGCTTCCTGGCTCGCCAAGATACTCTTCATATAGTTTCTTGATTGCCGGATTCTCATGGGACTTGCGGATCGGCTTAGCCGAATCATTCTGATACAGCACGCTTGCACGGATTCCTCTTACATCCGTAAAGTTCCTTACATCGCCGGATACCTGCGGCTGTCCGCCTCCGTTGACGCATCCGCCCGGGCATCCCATGATCTCGATGAACTTGTAGTCTGCCTCGCCGGATTTTACTTTGTTAAGCAGCGTTCTTGCATTGCCAAGCCCGGATGCCACTGCCACCTTTACATCCATGCCCGCAACATTGTATGTAGCCTCTTTTACGCCCTGGGTGCCACGGACATCCGTGAAATCCAGGTTCGCCAGTTCTTCGCCCGTCAGCACTTCCACTGCGGTACGAAGGGCTGCTTCCATAACTCCGCCAGTAGCGCCAAAGATTACGGCCGCTCCTGTGGACTCGCCCATCGGATCATCGAACTTCTCATCCGGAAGGACGGTAAAGTCGATGCCACAGCGCCTGATCAGTCTTGCCAGTTCTCTGGTCGTAATGGCTATGTCAACATCCGGCACTCCCGCGGCATCCTGGTCATCCCTGCCAATCTCGAACTTCTTGGCAGTACATGGCATGACGCTGACCGATACGATCTTCTTAGGATCGATGCCTTCCTTCTCAGCAAAATAAGTCTTCAGCATCGCGCCGAACATCTGCTGCGGAGACTTGCAGGTAGACAGATTCTCTGTCATATCCGGGAAATAATGCTCGCAATACTTAATCCATCCCGGAGAACAGGACGTGATCATCGGAAGCACGCCGCCATTCTTAATTCTGTCTAAGAGTTCCGTAGCCTCTTCCATGATAGTAAGGTCGGCTGCCCAGTCTGTATCGAATATCTTATCGAAACCAACTCTTCGCAGCGCGGCTGCCATCTTGCCTTCCACATCCGTACCCATCGGATATCCGAATTCCTCTCCAAGTCCTGCGCGGACGGAAGGAGCGGTCTGAACCACTACATATTTATCCGGATCTGCAATGGCATCCAGAATCTTCTGGGTGTAGTCCTTCTCATATAGTGCGCCTGTAGGACAGACTGCGATGCACTGTCCGCAGGATACGCAGCTGGTCTCGCCCAGCCCCATCTCGAATGCGGAGCCGATCATTGTGCTGAATCCGCGGTTGTTGGTGCCGATAACGCCGATTCCCTGTACCTTTTCACAGACCGCGACACAGCGGCGGCATAAGATACACTTGTTGTTATCACGAACCATATGTGCCGCAGAAGTATCCAGTTCATAATGATTTACTTTGCCTTCAAAGAAGTTCTCATCATCAACTCCGTACTCCCGGCAAAGCTGCTGCAGCTCGCAGTTCCCGCTTCTTACGCAGGAAAGGCATTTCTTATCATGATTAGAAAGAAGCAGCTGCAAGGTCTTCTTTCTGGCTTTGATCAGTTGCGGTGTATTGGTGTATACCTCCATCCCTTCATTGATCGGATGTACGCAAGCGGCTACCAGATTCCTGGCTCCTTTCACTTCAACCACGCACATACGGCAAGCGCCGATTTCATTGATTTCTTTTAAAAAACATAAGGTTGGTATCTTGATTCCTGCCAGGTGTGCCGCTTCAAGGATAGTAGAACCTGCAGGAGCTGATACATCAAGTCCATTAATTTTAAGATTAATATTTTCCATAGTCTCCATCCTCCATTACTCTTTGTAAATAGCACCAAAACGACATTTTTCCATACAAGCCCCGCACTTAACGCACTTATCCTGATTGATGACATGAGGCTCTTTGACAGCGCCTGTGATTGCATCATTCGGACAGGTTCTTGCACACAATGTACATCCTTTACATTTATCTGCGTCAATCTTGTAGGAAAGAAGTGCCTTGCAGACGCCTGCCGGACATTTCTTGTCGACAATATGAGCTATGTACTCGTCTTTAAAGTAACGCAAGGTTGAAAGTACCGGGTTTGGAGCTGTCTGTCCAAGGGCGCACAGGGAATTAGACTTCAGATGCGCGGCCAGATCTTCCAGCTTATCTAAATCTTCCATCGTGCCCTGCCCGTTGGTGATCTTCTCTAAGATCTCCAGCATGCGCCTTGTACCGATACGGCATGGAGCGCACTTGCCGCAAGACTCGTCAACCGTAAACTCCAGGAAGAACTTGGCAATATCAACCATACAGGTATCTTCATCCATTACGATCAATCCGCCGGAGCCCATCATAGAGCCTATGGCGATCAGGTTGTCATAGTCGATCGGCACATCAAAATGCTCTGCCGGGATACATCCGCCGGATGGTCCGCCGGTCTGCGCCGCCTTGAATTTCTTGCCATTGGGGATCCCTCCGCCAATCTCTTCTACGATCTCCCGAAGAGTTGTTCCCATTGGAATCTCTACGAGTCCTGTATTCTTAACCTTGCCGCCCAGGGCAAATACTTTTGTTCCCTTGGACTTCTCTGTTCCCATGGAAGAGAACCACTCCGGCCCATTCAGGATGATCTGAGGAATATTTGCCAGCGTCTCTACGTTATTCAGGATCGTAGGCTTCTGGAACAGTCCCTTAAGCGCCGGGAATGGAGGACGCGGTCTTGGTTCTCCTCTGTTTCCTTCGATAGAAGTCATAAGCGCGGTCTCCTCGCCGCATACGAATGCGCCTGCTCCAAGACGGATATCAATATCAAAATCAAATCCGGATTCAAAAATATTCTTTCCCAGCAGTCCATACTCTCTGGCCTGACCGATCGCGATCTTCAGACGTTCCACCGCGATTGGATACTCTGCACGAACATAGATATATCCCTGGGACGCGCCGATCGCATATCCTGCGATCGCCATTGCTTCCAGTACGACATGAGGATCGCCTTCCAGTACGGAACGGTCCATGAACGCTCCCGGGTCGCCCTCGTCAGCGTTGCAGCAGACATACTTCTGATCTGCCTCGTTTGCCGCCGCAAATTTCCACTTCAGGCCAGTAGGGAATCCTGCCCCGCCACGACCGCGAAGTCCGCTGTCCAGAATCACTTGGATAACCTCTTCCGGCTTCATCGTGGTAAGAACCGTGCCAAGCGCTTCATATCCGCGCGTACCGATATATTCCTCGATATTCTCCGGATTGATCACGCCGCAGTTGCGAAGCGCGACTCTGTGCTGCTTCTTATAAAACTGGGTCTCCTGAAGAGGAAGCACCTTTTCATTCTTAACCGTATCCTCATACAGGAGCCGGGTTACAACCCTGCCCTTTAACAGATGCTCTTCTACGATTTCCGGAATATCCTCTTCCTTTACCATTGCATAAAAGGATCCTTCCGGATACACGATCATAATCGGGCCTAAGGCGCACAATCCAAAACATCCGGTCTTGACAACGCCGACCTCATTCTCCAGCCCATTTTTTTTAATCTCTGCTTCTAATTTCTCTCTAATCTTCTGGCTGCCTGAGGAAGTACATCCTGTTCCACCGCAAACCAAAACGTGCGAACGATACATAGTCTTATACCTCCTTTGCTTATTTCTGCTCAGCGCTTAATGTATACTTGGTAACGACCTGTCCCTGTTTCAGGTGGAGGTTAAATACTTCCATTGCTTTTTCAGGCGTCATCTTCACATAAGTTACTTTATCTTTTCCCGGCTCCAATACTTCTACGATCGGCTCATATTGGCAAAGGCCGATGCATCCGGTAGGCGTAACGCTGATCTTGTCTGTCAGGAATTCATTCTGTACCGCTTCTGAAAGAGCGGCAAGAACAGGCCTTGCGCCGCTTGCGATTCCGCAGGTAGCCATGCCGACAACGACTCTGGTCTGTGTCTCGCTCTCAGAACGAACTCCAACCTTGCTTTGGTTCTTTTCTCTTATTGCTTTTAATTCTTCCAGAGATTTCATATACATCCTCCCTTTTAGTCTGATAATTATAATGTTCTTCCGTCATCTACTTCTGCCTTGTTATCTTCCAGATATTCCCGGATAAACCGGGATACCTCGGCTTCTTTAAATGACATCCCGCCCAACAGTTCCTTCATCTGCTTCGTGTCAAGCGTAAATTCCTTCTCGTCATATGCATATCTATAATGGAAATCAATCTGTTCATTGAATACGATCAGCGTAAACATCGTAGAATTAATATCCCCGAGCGGCATCCTGTCAATATGGGACAATCCAAAAACCGCCTTCACGCAGGTTCCTTCGTTTACACGGGACGCAATCTGGAAACTCCCTCCCGTGCTCTCCGCTGCCTGCTTAAAAAAGGGAATTCCAAGTCCTACCCTTCTGGTGGTTCTGGTCGTATAAAACGGATCGGTCACTCTTCTAACCTGCTCCTCATCCATCCCGCATCCGTCATCCCTGATCATAATCTCCAAGGTGTCCTTTTGGCTGTCGGCAATCACGTCAATCTCTATGTAACCGGCTCCCGCCCGTATGGAATTCTCCGCCACATCCAATATATTCAATGAGATTTCTGGCATCATATCTATTCATATTTGGCCAGAATATCATCGATATCATCCACGGTAAGCCGGCCATACACTTCATCATTAACCATCATAACAGGAGCAAGTCCACAGGCGCCTACGCAGCGGCAGGCATCCAGCGAGAACTTGCCGTCCGGCGTACATTCCCCTCCCACGATTCCTAATTTTTCCATCAGCTTGTTATAGATATCTCCCGAGCCCTTTACATAACAAGCCGTGCCAAGACAGACAGATATACGGTAGCGTCCCTTTGGATTTAGGTTAAACTGGGAATAAAAGGTGACAACTCCATAGATCTTTTCCAGTGGAATTCCGGTTTCATTAGAAATGATTTTCTGAACTTCAATCGGCAGATAGCCATAGATGTCCTGGGCCCTTTGCAGAATAGGCATCAGGGAACCTTTCTCATCTTTCAGTTCATGGATTACTTCTAACAGTTCTTTTTCTTGCTCTTTCGTCCCATTGAACTGAACTGTAGATTTTTTAGAAAGCATTGTTTTTACCTCCCTTTACTATCTTTTTTGGTGACAATTTGGTACATTCGCGTTGAATTACTTATTCATTCTATCATACAAAAATACAAAAATCTATAGTTTTTTCTTGTCAATTTTGTTAACTTTCAGACAGTTGCGTTTGATATTTCACTATCATTATGTTAAAAAATGTACAATATTTTTCTCGGTTTTTTAGTAATATTATACAACCGCAGTTGATTTTCACTTATCTGAATGATATACTTATAAAAATAAGTCTATTAATACGCAGGAGGTATTTATGACAATCGGAAGAATAAAAGCCTTATTAGAGGCAGATGTGCTGTATGGCGAAGACACCTTGGATGATGAAGTGAATTACGCGTTTTCTTCAGACATGATGAGTGACGTTCTGGCCTATGCTGACGAGCATTCTGCCTTGATTACCGGCCTTTGCAATCCCCAGGTGGTGAGGACGGCGGAGATGCTTGATATTGTCTGTATCATATTTGTAAGAAATAAGATTCCGAATCAGAGTATCCTGGCGCTTGCGGAAGAAAAAGGAATTGTCATCTTATGCACGGCGCGAGGCATGTTTACGACTTGCGGCATACTATACAGCAATGGACTACTTGGAGGTGCAAATATTTAATGGGTGAAAACCTAATCTTACATTACGACATATCAGGCGACGATTTTACACGTGCCGGCGAAGCCAGCAGCGATGTAAAGAACAAACTAAAAGTCATGGGTGTAGATAACAATGTGATACGAAAAATGGCCATTGCCATGTATGAAGGCGAGATCAATATGGTAATCCATGCCAACGGCGGAACCATTACCGTCGAGATATCCCACGACAGCATACGGATGATTCTTGCTGATACCGGCCCAGGTATCGCAGATATTGACAAGGCAATGGAGAAAGGCTATTCCACTGCCCCTGAAGAAGTGCGCGCATTAGGCTTTGGCGCAGGGATGGGATTGCCGAACATGAAAAAATATTCCGACTATATGAACATTGAAACCACCATTGGCGTCGGCACTACCGTGACCATGGATGTTCATTTATAGACAGCAGGGAGGGAGAAGCTTGGACAAATTCATTCATTCAGTAAAACTAGACGAAGATGCCTGCATCGGCTGTATAAACTGCATTAAATACTGTCCGACCCAGGCCATACGGGTACATAACGGGAAGGCTAAGATCACGCCGGAATTCTGCGTTGACTGCGGCCGCTGCCTGCGCTATTGCCCGCATCACGCGAAGATTGCCATCTATGATTCCATTGAAGAGATCCGCAATTACAAGTATACGGTTGCCCTGCCCGCCCCTTCTCTCTATACGCAGTTCAACAATCTGACCAACGTGGACATCGTCTTAAACGCACTGCTGTCCATGGGGTTTGACGATGTGTTTGAAGTCAGCGCGGCTGCCGAACTGGTATCGGAGGCGTCCCGCGCCTACATCAGCGAGCATCGGGACGAAGCGCCTTTTATCAGCACGGCCTGTCCTACCATCGTAAGAATTATCCGCGTCAAGTATCCTACGCTGATACCGCGGCTGCTTCCCCTGAAGCCCCCGGTAGAAGTGGCGGCTGAAATAGCCCGGAAAAGGGCGATTGAAAAGACGGGTCTAAAGTCCGAAGATATCGGCATATTCTTTATATCTCCATGCCCGTCAAAGGTGACCTACGTCAAATCCCCTCTGGGAATTGAAAAAAGCCAGATTGACAAAGTGCTTGCCATAAAAGAGGTTTATCCCATTCTTCTGGAGCATATGACTCACGATGAGAGCAAGCTTAAGCCTCTGGCCGCGTCTGGTCGCATCGGAATCGGCTGGAGCAATGCCGGCGGAGAATCCGCAGGACTGATCACCGATAATTACCTGGCCTGCGACGGCATCATGAGCGCGCTTCGCGTTCTTGGGGATCTGGAGGATGAAAAGTTCCATGGCTTAAAATTCGTAGAGTTGAATGCCTGCAACGGCGGATGCGTGGGAGGTCCTCTCACTGTAGAGAATCCCTATGTTGCCACCGCCAAATCCAAGAAACTGCACAGATATCTTCCAGTGGCCCAGACTCATGCCAGCAATTTTGATGATATTGATTACCACTGGAACAACTTCGTAGAATATGAGCCTGTATTCCGCCTCGGCCATTCCTTCCGGGAAAGCCTGGAGATGATGGGTCTTATCGAGGAACTGACGGAGCAGCTGCCCGGACTTGACTGCGGCTCCTGCGGAGCCCCTACCTGCCGCGCTCTGGCAGAGGACATCGTACGCGGAGAGGCTACAAGAACCGACTGCATCTATGCCTTCCATGAGTATATCAACACGCTCTCCAAGGAGATCTCATTCCTCACCCGCTCGCTGAACCTAAGCTGTGGCAACAATGACGAGTCGGTAAGGATTCTGGAGGATTATACAGAGAGGCTTACAACAGAACTGGATAAAAAGGAGCGATGATTATGACGACTGTACAGACATTGATCGATGCCGGATTATTTGCCTTAAAGGAGCCTGGCAATGCATCCCGTAAGATCGCGAAGGTATTCTGCTGCGACCTCCTCAGCATAGCCATGAGCAAAGCGCCGGAAAACGGCGCCTGGGTCACTGTCATGGGAAACAAGAACACGCTGGCCGTGGCTTCCCTTTCGGATGTCTCCTGCATTATCCTGGCAGAGGGAATCACCTTTTCAGACGAGGATCTCGCCTGTGCCAAAAAGGAAGGAATTGCCGTTTTTGAGACGGAACTACCGGTCTTTGATGCTGCGCTTAAGATTCAGGAGCTGCTGTCATGATTCCCCTGTATTATGATCTTCATATGCATTCCTGCCTGTCTCCTTGCGGCGACGATGACATGACCCCTGCTAATCTCGTGGGCATGGCCGCCGTCAAGGGACTGGATGTGATTGCGCTGACAGATCACAATTCCTGCAGGAACTGTCCGGCTGCTATGAAGCATGGAGAAGAATATGGCGTTATCGTAATTCCAGGAATGGAACTGACCACATCAGAAGAAGTCCACGTGGTCTGCCTTTTTCCGACTCTTGACGATGCGCTTTCTTTTGATGCCTATGTCTACGACCATATCCTTCCCATAAAGAACAAGGAACATATCTTTGGCCGGCAGCAGATCATGGACAAGGAGGATCATGTCACCGGAAATGTCGAGCGCCTGCTGATCAGCGCCACAGATATCTCCTTTGACCGCATATTCGCCCTGGTCTCTTCCTACCACGGCATCGCATATCCGGCCCACATTGACAAAACTACAACAAGTTTGCTGTCCAATCTTGGCTTCGTTCCCCCTGACAGCACCTTTCTTTGTGCTGAAATTCACAATATGGGCAACCTTCACCGCATACAAAAAGAGCACCCTTACTTTCTGCAATGCAACATTGTCAGCAGTTCAGATGCTCACTATCTTGAAGATATAAATGAACCCTATTATCAGCTATATTCCGAGTCCCGATCCATCCCCGATATTCTGGCCGCACTCTTACGACGTACCTGGCGCTATTTCTCCCGGAAGCGGTAGCCCACTCCGATCTCCGTCAGCACATATTCAGGGCTTGCCGGATCCTTTTCAATCTTTCTTCTTAACGTTGCCATGAATACACGCAGGTTTCCGGCATCGATATCCTCCGCATACCCCCATATCTCCCGGATAATATAATTATGGGTCAGAACCTTCCCTCTGTTGGCGATCAGCAGCAGAAGTATCTTATACTCGATCGGAGTCAGATGCACCTCTTCTCCTTCCACCAGCACTTTCCGCTTCTCATAATCCACCGTCAGGCTACCGGTAGAGAACACGGTCATGATCTCTTCCTGCCGGGCCGTACCGGTTTTCCTTAGGCCGGCGCGTATTCTTGCCATCAGTTCTCCCATATAGAAAGGCTTCGTCACATAATCATCCGCCCCCGCATCCAGGGCCTGAATCTTCTCCCCTTCCTCCTGCCTGGCAGACACTACGATGATGGGAATATCCGAAACCTCCCGTACGCTTTTGATTACTTCCATGCCATCTCCATCCGGAAGCCCCAGATCCAGGATGATCAGATCCGGCTGATTGGCATAAAACAGGCTGACTGCCTCTTCCACAGACTTGGCAACAAAGAACGCATATTCTTCCTTTTTCAATGTCATGCTGATAAAATTTATAATATACTTGTCATCTTCTACGATCAATAACGTCTTCTTGTCTTCCATATCTTTTATTCCACTTGCTTGGCCGGAATCCAGAATATAAATCTGGCTCCCCTCACATTCCTGTTCTCCTCCCAAATATCACCGCCGTGGGCATGTACCACTTCTTTGCAAATGGTAAGTCCCAGCCCGATTCCGCGCTTCTGGTCCGTGCTTTTATCACCGCCGGAGACAAATTCATCAAATATCCGCTCCCTCAGTTCTTCCAAAACGCCATCCCCGTCATCCTCTATTACAAAATATGCCTTATTGTCCCGGTAGGACACGCTAAGAGATATGCTTCCGCCTTCTTTTGTATGCTTCATGGCATTGTCAAGCAGGTTGATGATCACCTGGGCAATCATCCTGGCATCCATATCCGCCACGATAACCTCCTTTGGCAACGATACCTGGAAATTCCGCCTGTCCCTCAGGCCGATCACGTGAAGGGATGCTTCATTAATCACATCATCAACGACTTCCGGACTCTTATTGATAAACTGCTGCCCGCTCTCGATCTTCGTCATGCTCAGGATATTCTCCATCATCTTCATCAGCCACATAGACTGCTCCATAATATCCTGTACCAGCTGGGCGCGCTCAGGCGAATCCATATCCTCGGATTCCAGGATCAGCCCGCAGTCGCCCATGATCCCGGTTAATGGCGTACGAAAGTCATGGGATATGCTTCTGAGCATGCTGCTCTTCATATGCTCCCGCTCCACCTCTACCTTGATCCGCTCCTGCTCCGCATAGATCATCTCCCGGTCAAGCGCGATCCCGATCTGGTTTGCTGCGGTCTTGACGATCAGCTCCTGCTCCACGCTGAGTCCCTGATTGTGGTTTAATACCTTCAGTATCCCTATCTGCTTCACCATGCCTATGATGGGAAACATCATGTAATCCCTGGAGGTATACTCCTTGCCCGCTCCGGATACCACCGTCTCATCCAGCAGTTCCACGATGCACTCATATCCCGTATGCTCATAGATGTGCCGTATGCCCAGTTCGATGATCTTTTCCTTGCCGGTAGCATTGATGAACTGTTCCGACATCTCGTACAGGCGGGTGGCAGTCTCCTCATTCTTCTTCGATATGATCAGCTGCTTCTGAAACCTGACGGTAAGGCTGGACGATATAAATGCGGCAATCAAAAAGAACGCCATGAGTGCCACATCGTTGGGATTCATGATGGCAAAGGTATGTACCGGCACCGTAAAAAAGTAATTGAATATCAGCACGCTGGAGATTGCGCCAAAGATTCCATATTCATACCCCCAGGTACAGGTGCTGACCAGAAGGACGCCCACCATGAATACCATAAGGACGTTCTCCTTGGCCACTCCAAATCGATTCAGGATCAGTCCCAGTATGCTGGCTGTTATCACGATCGCCGCCGTCTCTGCCATATATGCTATTTTTTTATTTTTTAACAGCGCTCTTATCTTCTCCATTTACCCATCATAGCATCTTACTTGATATTTGCCAATATCTTGTCTACGTCTTTCTTAAGACCGATCACCATAAGATGAATGCTGTCATTCATCTTGTAGTCAGCCCTTGGAAGCAGCTGCAGATGCCCGTTCTCCTTGATTCCCAGCACGCTTACGTGATATTTGGAGCGGATATCCACCTCCCGGATGCTTTTCCCTATCCAACTGTGCATTGGCGGAATCTCAAAGATGGAGTATCCTTCTGCCAGTTCGATATAGTCAAACACATGGTTGGCGCTGTGCTTGACTGCCAGCCGTTCCGCAATATCTCTGTCAGGATATATCACCTCGTCTGCCCCATTCCTTAACAGGAATTTGGCATGAATGTCACGGTTTGCCTTGCTTACCACATATTTCCCTCCCAGTTCCTTAACCAGACTGGTAATCTCCAGGCTGCTCTGAAAATTGGAGCCGATGCACACAAAACAGATGTCAAAGTTCCCCACCCCCAGATTCCTAAGTACTTCCTCATTGGTACAGTCCCCAATCTTTGCTGTCGTCGCTATGGGCAGCAAATCCTCCACATTCGCCTCCACCTTGTCTACAACCATCACTTCATTTCCAAGGCGGATCATATTCTTGCAAAGATGATGCCCAAACCTTCCTAAGCCAATAATTAATACAGATTTCATCTTTCTCTCCCCAATCTATTTTATTCTAGCCTATGGTAATCGGTTCTACCGGCACTTTCACCGGCACTTCGGCTTTATGCCCCCGAAGCGAAAGTGCGAACGTCAGGCTTCCAACCCTTCCACAGTACATCAAAAATACTAATACCAGCTTTGAAACCTCCGTCAGATCCCGCGTGATTCCGGTAGACATTCCTACCGTTCCGATTGCCGACGCTACTTCAAATACGATATCCATCACCGGCTGCGGCTGGATCGCTGCCAGAATCATCACTGCCATGAAAACCAGAAACAGATTCGTGCACAGAACCGTGCTGGCCTTGCGGATTGCGCCGTCATCCAGCCTTCGGCCAAATATATTGCAATAGGTCTTATTCCTTAGATTGGCGCTGACGTAGACAAGCAATACCACGAATGTGGTGGTTTTAATTCCGCCTGCCGTTGACCCGGGGCTGCCCCCGATAAACATGAGGAATATGGTAAGCATCTTGCTGTTATCGGTCAGCGCCGCCGTATCCACCGTATTGAATCCTGCCGTTCTTGCCGTCACAGAACCAAATAAGGAACTTAGCACCTTCCCTTGGGTGGACATTCCTTCCAGCGTGTTCTGGCTTTCAAACAGATATAGAAGCGCCGCCCCTCCGATTACCAGGATTGCCGTTGTCACCAGCACGATCTTGGTATGGAGACGGTATCGGCTGATATGATAGCGGTGGGCGGATACGTCATTCCAGACGAAAAATCCAATGCCGCCTATGATAATCAAGGCCATGATCACGATATTTACAAGCGGGTCATCATAATACCCGGTAAACGAAGCATAGGGGGCGTCTTTTCCCATCAGATCGAATCCGGCATTGCAGAATGCGGAAATGGAGTGGAAGATTCCATAATAGACAGCCTTTCCCCATCCCATCTGTTCCTGGAAGCGAAACGCCAGAAGCGCGGCTCCGACTCCTTCAAACAGGAGGGTTCCCAGCATGATCTTTTTTGCCAGTCGGACAATTCCTCCAATCTGCAGAATGTTGACGCTCTCTTGCAGCGTCCCCCGCATCCATAGTCCAATCTTCCTTCGGAGGATGATGGCAAAGAATACGCCAATGGTCATAAATCCCAGGCCGCCAATCTGAATCAGCGCCAGAATGATACACTGTCCGAACATCGTCCATTTGTTAAACGTGTCTGCGATTACCAGGCCCGTCACGCAGGATGCCGACGTGGCTGTAAAAAGGGCATCCGGGAATGAAGTTGCAAGTCCGTCCCTGCTGGCCGCCGGAAGCATCAGAAACAGCGACCCTATTAGGATGATCAGCGCATAGCCGATAACAATCATCTGTGTCTGCGTCAGTTTACGAATCATAACTTTCATGCTATCACGACCTCGTTTCCCGACATAGCATTTTCCAGCTGCTCTGTGATCTTGATATCCCGGTTCAGCACCTGGATATGAAAACGCTTGTATACGATATAATTTACTTGGTCGTTGCAGATACCATACAGTTGTTCCGTATGGTATATCTTTCGCAGCAGGTTACAGACGGAAAGATTGTCTTCATCCGAGGAAGATATGGCAATTACAAGACTGACATTCTTCCAGTCTTTTTTCAGGCATGCTTCTTCAATGAATACCGGACGCAACCCTCTGCTCTTAAGCCATCCTCCAATCTCTTCCGTCCACTCGTCCTCTCCAAACACAACCGCGCAGGATTCCTGCGACTCGTTTTGCTCCTCATCTGCCTGTAGTTTCTTTTCTTCTCCTACCCAGCGATCCAGCCGGAAGGTCAGGTAGTATCCATATCCGGCGGCTGCTGCAGTAATTAAAATTAATAGAATATTCGTCAACATATCATCACCCTCTTCTTCTACCTATAGCATAATCTACTTTGCATTAAGACGGTAATAATATTGAGGAATCCGTATTAAGATTCCATTTAGACCGATATTTTTGTTTCTCTCTTTTCCTAGCCGATGCGCCCCTCTTCCATATAGCCGGCCAGTTCTTTGGCAAAATAAGTAAGATAACTCTGGGCGCCTGCACGGTACGCGGCAACTGCCGTCTCGCAGACAATCTGCGCCTCATCAATCCAGCCTTTTTGTGCCGCTGCCTTGATCATGGCATATTCTCCGCTGACACTGTAGGCGGCAATCGGAAGATTTGTGGCCTCTTTCGCGCGGGCGATTATATCCAGATACGCAAGCGCCGGCTTCACCATAATAATATCTGCGCCTTCTTCTTCATCTAAAAGCACTTCCTTAATGCCTTCCCTGCTATTGTGATAATCCATCTGATAACTTTTCCGGTCTCCGAAAGCCGGAGCAGAATCAGCCGCATCCCTGAATGGGGCATAGAATCCGGACGCATATTTGACGGCATAGGACATAATCGGCGTATTTACATAATTATTTTCATCCAGCGTCTTTCTTATGGCCTTTACCCTCCCATCCATCATATCGGAAGGCGCTACCATGTCAGCACCGGCCTGCACATGCGACAACGCCGTCTTGGCAAGCACCTTCAGCGTGGAGTCATTCTCTACGCTGCTGCCGCATAGCATTCCGCAATGGCCGTGGGAGGTGTATTCGCACAGGCATACATCCGTAATATAGTACAAGTCCGGAAAGCGTCTCTTCGCCTCCTTCAGCGCCCTCTGGATGATTCCATCCTCCGCGTATGCCTGGCTCGCCTTCTCATCCTTATGTGCGGGAATCCCGAACAGCATAACCGCATTGACGCCGGCATCGCTTACCTGTTCCAGTTCATAGAACATCTGGTCAACGCTGTATCTGTACTGGCCGATCATGGAAGGAATCTCTTCTCGGATTCCCTCTCCTTCTCTTACAAACATTGGATAGATCAGCGAGGATTTGTCTATCCTCGTCTCTCTCACCATTTTCCTTAGTACTTCATTCTGCCTTAATCTTCTAGGTCTCTTTATCATCTTTCTGTCCTAATCCTTTCTATCAGTGTTATCAAGTCGTCAATCGTGGCCTTGCTGGCCACATAACAATCCAAGCCGTATTTTTGGGCCGTACAGGCTGTCTGCTTCCCGATGCATGCAGCCTTGATCTTCGAATAGTCGGCGCCCTTACTGACGTCGGCAAATCCTTCGACCGTGGAACTGCTGGTAAACGCAACGCAGTCAATCTTTCCCTTTTCAATCTCTTCCTTCAGGTCGAACCCTTTGCATTGCTGGTATATAGTGGTATAAATCGGAATATCATCCACCATGGCTTTTGCCTCCTGCAAAATCGGCACCAGCTGCGGATTCGCTATGGCCGCTCTTGGCACAAGTATCTTCTTTTCCTCTATATCCTGCCCGGCCAGCAGCCTTGCAAGGGACACTCCGTCATAGACCTTAGGCATCAGATCTGCATGAATGCCTTTCTGCCTTAAGGCCCGTGCCGTCCCTTCGCCGATCACGGCAAATTTTGCCGCATGCAGGCGGCGGACATCCACCTTCGCCTTCTCCATCTCCTCAAAGAATATACGCACGCCAATCTGGCTGGTAAAAACAATCCAGTCATATTCTTCGATCTTCTCAAAACTCTGCCTCAGCCGGTGGTTCTCCTTCACCGGAATCGTATCGATTGCCGGGACTTCCAGCACATCCGCACCCAGCAGCCGTAACTTCTCTGCCATAGATGACGCCAGTTCCCTTGGCCTTGTCACCAGAACCCGCATTCCCATCAGGGGAAGTTCTTCATACCAGGAAAGCGTCTCTGACAGCGCGCATACCTTTCCTACCACAATAATCGCGGGCGGACGTATGTCTGCCTCTGTTGCAGCATCCGGCAGACGCGCTACTGTGGACACCACCTTCTTCTGGCCGGCAGTGGTTCCATCCTGGAGTACCGCCGCAGGCATCTCGGGATCTATCCCTGCTTCCAGAAGGCTGGCCATGATCTGCGGAAGCGCTGTTACCCCCATCAAAAATACCAGCGTTCCTTCCGATTCCACCAGTGCCCGGTAATTGACCGGCTGTTCCTGTCCTTCCTTCTGATGCCCAGTCACGATATGCAGGGAAGATGCATAATCCCTGTGGGTAACCGGAATTCCATTGTATGCCGGGACTGCCAGGGAAGAGGTCACTCCCGGCACTACCTCAAATGGAATTTTATGGCGCGCCAGTTCCTCCAATTCTTCTCCGCCTCTTCCGAACAGAAACGGATCCCCCCCCTTAAGCCGCGCTACCTTGCAGCCTTTTTTCGCCTCCCTGACCAGAATCTGGTTGATCTCCTCCTGTGGTATGGGATGATGACCCGCCACTTTTCCAACGTCGATAAAGGTCTTCTCCTTTCGGATTGACGCCAGGATATCCTTGCCAACCAGATGGTCATATACGACTACATCCGCATCCTCCAGCACTGCCTGCCCTTTCACCGTCATAAGTCCGATATCTCCCGGGCCTGCTCCTACCAGCCATACTTTTCCCTGGCATTTCTGTCTTTGTTCTAAATCAGGATTCCCATATTCTGCTTCCATGCTGATAGCCAGCTCCCTTCCGATCTTCTCTGCTTCTTCTACCGGGCCGCTTTTCGAACCGATGGCATAATTCCCTGTCTCTTCCATATAGTAAAGGCCTTTCATCAAGAGCTGGCCATCTATCACTTCCCCATAGGCTGCAACTGGCGAGGAACAGCCACCGTCCAGATACCGGACAAAAGCCCTTTCCCCCTTGGCAATATATGCATCTTCTTTTTTGCCGTATCCTTCCAGAAAATCATAATTCATGTCTATCCTCCCCTGCACCGCCATCGTTCCCTGTCCTGCAGCAGGAAGGATCTCATCCGTGGAAAAGTACCGGCTGATCCGGTACTCAAGCCCCAGCCTTTTCAGGCCTGCCGCTGCCAGAATCAGCGCGTCATATTCTCCCCGGTCGAGTTTTTCAAGCCTGGTGATCACGTTCCCTCTGACGCTTCTGAACTCAGCCTCTTTAAACAGCCTCTTTGCCTGGATCCTTCTCCTGAAGGAGGAGCAGCCGATGATCCCGCGTCCATCCCATTCTTCCACGCCTTTTGGAAGCACCAGCACATCACGCACATCTTCTCTGGGGGAATATCGCACGATTGGAATCACCTTTGATTCATCCATCGGCATATCTTTCAAGCTATGTACTGCCAGATCTATCCGTCCGTCAAGCAGCGCCTTATCCAGTTCCTTCACAAACAGGCCCTTTCCTCCGATCTGATCCAAGGTCACATCCAGACGCTTGTCGCCGGTTGTCTCCATCGTCATCATTTCCAGTTCTATCTTGGGATGGCTGCGCCTGATATGCTCCATAACCTTTTCCGTCTGGATAATTGCCAGCCGGCTCTCTCTGCTTCCTACTACGATCTTTCTACTCATTTGTACTTATATCCTCTTTTTCTAAATCTTTTAACGCCAGCCTGATCTGCCCGGCCGCCTTTCTAGCTTTGGCATGATCCTGGCCGCTGGCTGTAATCCCGGCCACAACATTGCCTTGGATGGCGACTGCGGGAAAGTAAAAATCGCACAGTTCCTTCTTGTGCGACGTATTAACCAGAATCCCTCTTTTCCTGCAGCATCTGGCAACCTCCTCATTAAGGGCCGCATCATCGGTAGCCGCCAGTACGATATCCGCCTTATCCAGCAGGCTTTCATGATAGGTACCTCTGTACCACTTCAACACTTTGTCCCGCTCAAGCTGATGGATCTCCTCCTCTGCTTCCGGGGAGGCGACCAATATATCCGATGCAAACGCAGCCAGCGTGCACGCTCTCCTTGCGGCGACCTTTCCTCCGCCTACAATAACGATTCTTTTCTCTGACAAATCCACAAACATGGGAAAAAATGGTTTTTTCATATGCATCCCTTTCTTTCAATCACTTTTACTATCATAGCATAGGTTATGCAAAAAATCAGCATACTAATTGCATCACAAATATCACAGACTAAACGGAGACGATACCTATTATGGACAATGCTATATTACAGGAACTCTACGATTATTATAAAGAAGACCATTCTCTTTCCCAGTCGGAACTGATCATCGCCATGCTGACGCGGATACAGGAAACTGTCGGATACGTATCCAAAGACGTTCAGGAAGAGGTGGCCCGGCTCACAGGAGTAAACCGCGGCTATGTGGCTGCCATCATCAAGAATCTGCCCCATCTGCATGCGCAGGCATTCCGCCATGAGATCCGTGTCTGCATCTCCGACAGATGCAAGGCCAGAGGTGGTTCCGACCTTTTGAAAAAACTGCAAAAACTCCTCAAGATCAAGCCAGGCCAAGTGACAAAAGACGGCGTTTTTCTTCTAAATACCGAATACTGCATGCACAACTGCATGCATGGCCCTAACATAAAAATAGATGGACGAATCTATGAGAATGTGCAGATATCCCAATTGCCGCAATTATTGGAAAAACTCCGGCATTAACCGTTTGACAGTCCCTCTCCTTTATTGTAAGATAAAAATTATCAAGGGCGGATTCCAGCTTATTCCGCCGATGTTATTGTAGTTTTTTAAAGGAGAGAACATACATGGACCAAAAAAAGGGAATTCTCGTGGTCAGTTTTGGAACCAGTCATCCTGTGACCAGGGCAGCCACAATTGAAGCGATCGAAGACAGCATAAGCAAAGCCTTTGCTGACATCAAAGTATACCGAGCCTGGACCAGTAAGATGATTATATCTAAAATCCAAAAAAATACAATGGAAAAAATACCCACGGTAAACGAAGCGCTAAGCCAGATGGCCGCGGATGGAATAACAGATGTCTTTATCCAGCCAACCCATGTGATCAATGGAATTGAAAATGACATAATGAAAGCGGATGCCTTAAAGTTCCGGGATTCCTTTGATTCTATTTCTTTCGGAGTACCGCTATTATCCTCTACACAAGATATGGAAGAACTGGTTCATATTATTATAGAGGCATTTCCGTCTCTGGGAAATGATGAAGTTCTGATCCTGATGGGCCATGGAAGCGAACACTATGCGAATATGGCTTATGCAGCGCTTGACTATATGTTTAAGCAGAAGGGATACTCCCAGATCTACGTTGGAACGGTAGAAGCTTACCCTTCCCTGGAACACATTCTTTGTGGACTGCCGGGCAAGGGCATAAGGAGAATCCATCTGGCGCCCCTTATGATCGTGGCCGGGGATCATGCCACCAATGATATGGCCGGGGATTCCAAAGACTCCTGGGCCAGCATATGTAAAGATGCCGGCTATGATGTAGCCTGCCATCTAACCGGACTTGGAGAATATGTTGCCATACGCCGCCTTTTTATCCAGCATCTTTCCAGCGCCTTGAATATATAAAAGAGCCATCTAATCGACTCTTTCTTTTTCCATACCGCTCTTTAGTTCTTCAATTGTTCTGGGAATCGGCTTCACGCCATAGATTTGTCCCACTTGGAATAATAGCGGCTTTTTCAGCCTGCATCTCTCCAGCAATTCTTTACGCGCAAAAATCTCTTCTGGCTGGCCGTCTGCTTCAATGACGCCATCATGAAAAATCAGAATCCTTTCTGCCCATTCCCAGGCAAAATCGATGTCATGGGTAGCGATCACAAGTCCCATTCCTTGCCCGCTTAATTTATCAAGATTCTCTTTAAGCATTCCGCAATTAAAAGGGTCAAGACTAGATGCTGGTTCGTCCATCAGAAGCATCCGAGGACGCATCGCCAGCACATCTGCAATGCTAACCCGTTTCTTCTCTCCACCGGACAAATAATGAGGCGCCCTTTTGCGCAGCGTCTTAAGCCCCATATTGCCAAGGGCATCTTCTACCCTTTCTCTTACATCATCTTCCGATATCTTCAGATTCATCGGTCCAAAACTGACCTCTGACTCAACTGTACCTGCGATCAACTGGCTGTCCGCCTCCTGGAACACCAATCCGATTTTCTGGCGTAGTTCTGTAATTTCCTGCTTATCCCAATGGATTTCTTTTCCTTCAAGATAGACCTTGCCTTTCTGAGGCTTCAGAATCCCGTTGGCGCATAAGAAAAAGGTGCTTTTTCCTGCTCCGTTATTCCCCAGCAGGGCAACCTTCTCTCCCTGATGAATTGTTACATCCACCTGTTTTAAGGCTTCCCTTTCCCCGTCATAACTATATCCAACCTGTTCAAACCGTAATATCTCTACCATCTTACTCTCCCATCACAGACTTATCTGACCATCACGCACAATAACCATTCCAAGACCGCAAGAAATATAGCGCCTGCGACATATGCCGGCTGCCATTTTCTCTCCGGATCCAAAAATCGGATGCTTCCATCAAAGCAACGGCTTTCCATAGCGTCAAAATTACGGCTGGCCTGGCGATAGCTGTATGCCAGCAAGTTTGAATAAATTCGCCCTGTAGTCCGGATGCCGGTAGGATAATCAATATACCCTAGCCTGCTCATTGCGGAGTTCTTCATGGAATCATGTATATTGAATAGCACAAAGATATATCGGTAGATCAGATACATCAATTCCGTCATCACGTCCGGACATCGCATTTTTCTAAGCACACCTATAATCTCTGGCATCGGCGTGCTCAGACTCAGCAGATATAATGCGCTGACCGCTCCCAATGCCCTGGCCATTACAAGCATAGTCCTAACTTGCGCCGCCTTTGTCACGCACAGATATCCGATGCCGATAGAAATGCTAAGATTCCCTTTATCTGCGGGATTATATTCCCACAAAAGCGCAAGGCCGCTGATCATCAGAAAGGATAGGGGCACAGCGACCATATGGAGATATGTCTTTACGCGTACCCCTCCCGCTATGATGCTAATCAGCATGAGCAGAATCGCGATCTGTACTCCTATCACCGGTCTCCCGGCACAGATACTGCATGCCATAAGACTAATAGCAAGCAGGAACTTAAGAAGAGGCGGCACCTCGGACAGCCGGGAACTTCCTGCCAGCAGGTCAATCTCGACCCTTTGTTCTTTCACATGCCCTGCCCACAGAAACAATCCTGCGGCGCAGATGCTTAACAGCAGCAATGCCGCGTTTGATATGTAATTGTAAAACAGGCACCAGACTACGCCGGCTGCCAGGATTCCCGTAAAAATCATTCTTTATTCTTCCTGTTTCATATATTTCTTACGCGCTGCCAGATATCCAAAGCAATATGAGATAATGCCGACTCCAATCCCCGTCTGCACGCAGAATATCAGGCTCTCGATCTCCCCTGGAATCTCTCCCCCGATAAAGTTCTCAAGAATCGGGGTGAACCATGGCGTGTATTCCTTGCCCGTCACCTCATTGACCATCTGGCTTCCGGCATCATCGCTTCCGCCAAACTCGGCGCCCTTCAATGCGATAAAGGGAACAACGATCAGTAAAAGGCTCACGATAATTAGAATGGTTACAAGTTTCTTGTTTGATTTCCTGCTATCTGACATCAGCGTTCTCCTTTCCTATAAAACCGATTGCACGGAGTTCCGGCGCAGCAAAACTTTCCATACCCATCACGATCAATACGGTAAGAATTCCTTCCAAGATTGCAAGCGGCAGCTGCGTGGGAGCAAAAACCCCAAGGAATTTGACTGCGCTTAAAGCCACGCCTCCGCTGGCGCTTGGATATGCCACTGCCAGCTGGATGCTCGTCACGCAATAGGTCAGCAGATCTCCCAGACATGCTGCTAAAAATATGGTCGCCTTCCTGTTCCAGTTTAATTTCTTACCAATTGCATAAATGCCAAAACTTAAAAACGGCCCCGCAATTGCCATGCTGAATGTATTGGCGCCCAGAGTAGTCAGTCCGCCGTGCGCCAGCAGGATTGCCTGGAATAACAGCACAATAATGCCAAGCACGCTGACCGCCGTCGGTCCAAACAGAATAGCCCCCAGCCCTGTTCCTGTCATATGGCTGCAGCTTCCCGTTACTGAGGGAATCTTAAGAGATGATATAACAAAGATAAACGCTCCTGACATAGCAAGCAGAATGAGTGCCTTTCTTTGTTTCTGAACGGTATGGCGGATGCTGATCACGCCTGCAGCCAGAAACGGGATGCTGACGGCCCCCCATGCGATGCAGTGTCCCGCCGGCAGATACCCTTCCATAATGTGCATAGCCTGCGAATCAAAGCCACAGACATACAAAGCAGCGGCAAATACGGAAAAGAGCCATAGTCTCTTTTCGACTTTTGTCCATTTTTTCATGTTGTTTCATTCCTCCTAGTTTGTATTTTTATTAGGGATTTCTTTCCTCACGTTGGAATCTATATTTTTACATATGAAAAGGCTATGGCAATTATTTCATTTATCGCCATAGCCGTATTTCTATGCAAATAAAACCAATTGCTCCATCCATTCCATGAAACAATCAGCAATCCCTCTTCTTGTAGGTCTTCTGACTCGCGCTTACGACACTTGCTTGAAGTCTCAGCGCCTGCATTCTGCCTTCTCGGTTTCCCAATGACTGGCTTTCGCCAACGAATTACAGGCTCGGCGCATACAGCGGCGGTACCGTCCAGGATTCGCACCTGGTTCCCTTGTCCATTCATATTGCTGTTACCACAATATGACCACAATAAGTTCTTATTCTATTTCGTCCGTTTTAAAGTGTACACCATCTTCCATTTAATGTCAATGCAATTCAAAACGCCCGAAATACCTGTCCGTCAGGCCTTCATCTTCCCCATTTACCACCAGATGCATCGGCATCCCCATCTGGATCGTCATCATTCCCATTAAAGATTTTCCGTTAATGACGACTCTCTTATCCGAAACATCTTTTACATCTATATCTGACTTCATTTTCTGGCACGCCTTGCAGAAGCTTAGTATCTGTCCTGGCGTGACAAACTTTACTGTCTTTTTTACCATCCTTATAACCTCCTCTTTTCCTTATACCTTTTGTAGTATATAATGAGATTCAGAAATTGTATAATACATATATGAAATAGTTGATATATCATATATGCATAATGGAGGTATTATGGAAATCACCTATGATTACTACAGGATATTTTACTATGTGGCCAAATACAAAAGTTTCTCAAAAGCGGCCACCATACTGATGAGCAGCCAGCCCAACATCTCCCGCTTTATGAGCAATCTGGAGAGCCAGCTTGGCTGCAAGCTCTTCATACGTTCCAACCGCGGGGTGACCTTGACCCTGGAAGGGCAGAAACTGTACCACCATGTCTCCATCGCTTTCCAGCACCTTCAGGCTGCCGAGATGGAACTGGCTCAGGACCGAAGCCTGGAACATGGCATCCTGACCCTAAGCGCCAGCGAGATCGCGCTCCACTTACTGCTTCTGCCTGTCCTAAGCAAATTTCACCAGACCTATCCCGGCATACGGCTGCGGATCTCCAACCATTCCACGCCAGAGGCGATACAGGCCGTCAAATCCGGGACCGCGGATCTGGCCGTGGTATCCACACCCACGGATATCCATGACCCGTTAAGGGCACAGTTACTTATGAAGGCCTCGGATATCCTGGTCGGCAACCGGCAGTATGATTTTCTGACAAAAGAGCCGGTACATCTGGCAGAAATTGCCAGATATCCTCTCATATGCCTGGGCAGGCACACTACCACCTATGAATTCTACTACAAATTCTATCTGGAGCATGGCCTGATTCTGTCTCCGGACACAGAGGTTGCCACTATCGATCAGATACCGCCGATGATCCTGCATAATCTGGGAATCGGATTTCTTCCGGAGAAACTGGCCAGAGATGCGATCTCCCAGGGGAAAGTGGTCAAGATCCCTTTAATCGAACAGATCCCCCAGCGTGACATCTGCCTGATTGAAGACAGAAGCGCGCCTTTAAGCATTGCCGCCAATGCTCTAAAGCAGATGCTCCTGTCCTGCGTAGGCCAGAGCCAGAGTCAGGATCTGTCCAGCATATAAATCAATGCATTGCAGATACAGGCGGCAATATTGCTTCCGCCTTTTCTGCCCCTCGCTACAATATAGGGCGTATCTTCAAGGCTTCTGATCAGTTCTTTCGACTGCACCACGTTCACAAATCCCACCGGAACTGCAATTACCAGTTCCGGGCGAATCTTTCCTTCTCGAATCAGTTCATAGAGTCGGATCAGCGCCGTAGGCGCATTCCCGATAGCAAAGATCAGTCTCTCCTCTAAGGCACAGGCCTTTTCCATGCTTGCCACAGCCCTGGTGGTTCCTTTCTCTTTTGCTGCCAGCGCCACGTCTTCATCGGACATAAAGCAATATACCTTCCCGCCATACCCTTCCAGGCGTGTTTTGTTGATGCCGGAGCGGCCCATCTGTGTATCCGTGACAATGGACGCTCCATTTCGAATCGCATGCAGGGCTTTTTCGATCACGCCTTCTGAGAATAACAGATTCCTTGCATAGTCAAAATCCGCGCTGGTATGAATGCATCGCTTTATGACCGGCGCCTGCTCCGCCGGAAGGCAGATTCCTTCCTGCTCTAGTTCTTTCGTGATGATAGCAAAACTTCTGGCCTCTATGTCTTGTGGAAGAACGTTTTCAATTTCGATCTTCATCCCGTCAGATTCCCCCTTCCAATATCTCATATATTTTCTTCATATCCAGATGGCTCCGAAGGCCGTCTGCAAGCAGATCATACTGTCTCTCTTTGAAGTCCTTAAGATCCACAGCCTTCAGATCATCAAGGATCATTCCTTTTCTTGCCGCCAGCGCGCGGACAACGGCTGTCACCACGTCTTCCCGGTCAAAGATTCCATGGATATAGGTTCCATATACATTCCCCATGGAAACTCCGTCCATGCTTTGGCGCGTCCTTTGGCTGGCTGTCTGCTTTCCGGCGCAGTCCTTGATCTCGCACATGGCTGGCAGGCCTGATCTCGTATCGCCCATGTGGATCTCGTATCCTTCCAAAGCTATGCCCTCCAACCCTGCCAGAATGCCTTCCACCTTCAGGAATCTTCCGTCCACCCGGGTTCTGGTCTTTTCCTTCGTAAATATGGTCTCCAACGGAAGCAGCCCCATCCCTTTCATCGTGCCGCCGGCCTCGATTCCCTCCGGATCGCGTAAAATGTCGCCAAGCATCTGGTATCCTCCGCAGATTCCCCAGATTACCGTTCCATGGGATGCTGCCCGCACCACTCTGGCTTCCAGTCCGTTCTGGCGCATCCAGCGCAGATCTTCCATAGTGTTCTTAGTCCCGGGCAGGATAATCATGTCCGGAGAGCCAAGTTTTGATGGACGATCCACATATCTTAGGGACACCCCATTCAGATTCTCAAGAAGCATAAAATCCGTAAAATTAGAAATCCTGGGCGTGCGTATGACTGCGATATCAATGCACGCGCATTCTTTTTGTCCATGGAACCGCTCCGTCAGGCTGTCCTCATCTTCAATCTCCACATCAAGGTACGGCGCGACTCCCACCACCGGGATCCCCCCGCGCTCCGTAAGCATGTCTATACCCGGATCCAGGATCGTCTTATCCCCGCGGAACTTGTTGATAAGCAGCCCTTTGACCATCTCTTTCTCATCCTCGTCAAGCAGCATCAAGGTTCCCAGCAGTTGGGCGAAAACGCCGCCTCTGTCAATGTCCCCTACCAGCAATACCGGGGCCTTAGCCATCTTTGCCATCCCCATATTGACGATATCGTCTTCCTTCAGATTGATCTCTGCAGGGCTTCCCGCCCCCTCGATCACGATAATATCATACATTTCATCCAGTTGGCGAAAAGCCTTCCTAATATCCGGTATCAGCTGCTTCTTATAGGCAAAATACTCTCTTGCGCTCATGTTTTTTTGAACCTCGCCATTCACGATCACCTGGGAGCCCATGTCATTGGTTGGCTTTAAGAGTATCGGGTTCATCTGCACCTGAGGCGCAATGCCTGCCGCCTCTGCCTGCACCACCTGGGCCCTTCCCATTTCCAGTCCCTCTTCCGTGATAAACGAGTTCAGCGCCATATTCTGCGACTTAAAAGGCGCCACCTTGTATCCATCCTGTCTGAATATCCGGCACAATCCTGTGCAGATCAGACTTTTGCCTGCATTGGACATGGTCCCTTGTATCATAATCGTCTTAGCCATGCTGCCATCCTTTCGTTCTCCTCTTTTGTGCGGACCGCAATCCGGTAGTATCCCGGCGCAAGCCCTTCATAATTTCCACAGTCCCTGATCAGGAAGCCTTCCTTGAGCGCCTCCTCATAAAGCCCTTCTTTTGCCTGAAAGAAGATGTAGTTGGCCTTGGATCCGAACACGGGGTATCCCTTGCCAGACAGCACTTCGATCAGATCTTTCTTCTCGTTTTCCACATAGTCCCTGGTCTCTTCCAGATACTCTCCACAATCCTTTAGGGCCGCGACTCCGCAGGCCTGGGCCAGTACCGACACGTTCCATGGCTGTATGGCATCCGCCATCCTAGAAAGCAGCCCCTCATCAGAACTGATCCCATAACCAAGCCGCAGGCCCGGCATGCAGAATATTTTGGTAAATGCCTTGATCAGAAGCAGGTTGGGATAGGTTCCCCTTGCGCCGGCCATCTCATACTTATGGGGCTTTGGCAGAAAGTCCAGGAAGCATTCGTCCAGCACCAGAAGCACGCCGCAGGCCCGGCATTTATCAAGAATCCTGAAAAGCAAGGGCTTATCCGTCAGTTCTCCCGTCGGGTTATTGGGATTGCACAGGAACATCATGTCAATGTCCTTTGTAATCTCCCCCAGGATATCCTCCTTTACCCTGTATCCGTCAGACTGGGTCAGCCTATAGTACCGGATGTCCGAGCCTGACGCCACAAGCGCCCGGGCGTATTCCGCAAAGGAAGGCGCTAGGAGCAGCGCCTTTTTCGGACGTACGGCCAGTACCGCCGCAAAAAATAGTTCTGCTGCCCCGTTGCCGCAGATGATCTCGCCGGACGATACCCCCTCAAAGCGCCCTATCGCTTCTTTTAGTTCCTGGCAGCATATATCCGGATAATGCACAATATCCCCCGCATGCTCATGAAGCGCTTCCAGCACCGCGTCCGGAGGTCCCAGAGGATTGCTGTTGACGGAATAATCCGTTGCATTCCTGTTCCTGTATATGTCTCCTCCATGGATCTGTACCTGCCTGGCCTGGCCATTCATTCTTTCCTTCTCCACCTTGTCTCTTCCCTTCTCTTACTCTTTAAACGGTCATCAGCAGTGCCAATATGGCAATCTTTACCGTCAGAAATGCTCCCGCCGCCAGCACTGCCGTCCCATATAGCAGTTTGTGGGATCTTCTGATATCTTCCGGCTCCACCGCCCTTATCGCGTCGCCGATGCTGGGCTTCTCATACAATTTTCCAAAATACCACGCATTTCCCGCAAGTTTGATATCCAGGGCTCCCGCCATCACAGACTCTGTCTGCGCCGCATTAGGGCTTTTGTGATTATGGCGGTCCCTCTGGTAGATGCGGATGGCATTGCGCCAATCCAGGCCCCAAATGCAGGCCGCGCCGATCATCATCCAGGCGGAAAGCCTGGCTGGTATATAATTGGCCGCATCGTCCAGCCTGGCTGCCGCCGTGCCAAAGTACTGGTATTTCTCATTCTTATATCCGATCATGGAATCCATCGTGTTGATGGCCTTATAGGCAAAGCCAGGCACGGCGCCTCCGATCATCATGTAAAACAAGGGGGCGATCACGCCATCGGAAGTATTCTCCGCCACCGTCTCTACAGCGGCTTTTGTCACTCCTGCTTCGTCAAGGCTGTCCGTGTCCCTTCCCACGATCATGGAAACTGCTTTCCTTCCCGCTTCAAGCCCTTCTTCCTTTAATGCCCGGAATACCTTGTCACTCTCTGTCTTTAAGGACTTTACCGCCAGAATCTGGTAGCACATGAAGCCTTCCGCCAATATTCCAAGCCACCATTGTATCCGATATGCGGCGGCGAGAATCAGGATGGGCGCTGCCACGCTAATGCCTACGCAGGCAGCCGCCAGTATGGCTCCTCCGATCCTCTCGCCCCATTTAGATTTGGGCAGGCAGTTTCTTATAATTCTTTCTAATATTGTAATCAGCTGTCCGATCATCCGCACCGGATGATAGAGCCACCTGGGATCGCCCAGGATCAGATCCAGCACAAATCCCATCAGTACCGGGCAAATCATTCGTAATAACAAGTTCATATCCTTCTCCATTTCCCACCTGAAACTCAAAATAGCTGCCTTTCGGGCAGGCATAAGCATCCATAATGCTCATGATCGTGCCTCCATGCACGATAAGAGCCGCCTTCTCTTCCTGTGTCTCTCTCATATCTTCCAGCACTTTATCAAATCCCTTCAGACTCCTCTTCGTGAATGCTTCCTTGCTCTCCCCTTGCGGAAAAGGCAGCGTCCCGTTGCTGTCAACCCACTGCTGGTAATACGGGTATCCAGAAAGTTCCTGATAATTCTTATTCTCGAACAAGCCAAAATCGCACTCTGCCAGTTCCTCAATAACCATGGGCCGCATATCCGGATAGATGATGCCAGCCGTCTGAAGACATCGCTTCATAGGACTTGCATAGACCTTGTCCACCCGGGGATATGTCCTGCCTTCCAGCAGTTTTACTCCCTGCCTGCATAAGGGCTCATCTGTCCGTCCGATATACCGCTTCCATCGGTTGCCCTCGGTGATGGAATGGCGGATCAAATAGATTGTCATCATCCCTTAATCCTCGTTCCAATTCCGCAGGATACCCGCCAGACCTCTTTTGCGTTCGCGGCCAACTTCGTGCATACTCTACCGGCTGCCTCCCGGTATTCCCGCAAAAAGGCGTCTGCCGGCACGATTCCATAGCCGATCTCGTCGGTTATGACCACCGCCCCGGGGTTCCTTCGCATCAGCTTCTCCGCAAGATCATCCACATCCTGCCCTTTTTCCAGCATACGCCGGATATAAGCATGAAATCGTAAAATGCCCTGGCACTCATAGAGATCCTCAAGATCGCACGACTCCCCGTCTGCCCACCTGATCTTTGGAAAAAGGCTCTCTGCAAATGCCGCCTTCCCCTGATATGCTCCGCCAATAATCAGTATCATCTTAACACTCCTTCCACAAGAACCACGCAGGCCGCCATAATCAATTCACACATCTGCAGGAAGTATCCCGCCAGATCCCCGGTAATCCCGCCGAATTTCTTAAGGGACATGCGATAATAATACAGATACATTCCTCCTGCCCCCAGAAGCGCGCCTGCACCTGCAAGTCCTCCTGCCGCCAGCATCGCTGCGATCAGCCCTGCAAGATATAAGAGCAGAACGCTTCTGGTGGCTTTCCTCGCCGCATTCTGGGAAAATGTGGCGGCAAGCCCCTTTTGACGCGCCTGCGGAAATGTGATGACCGACAGTCCGCTTAAGGTCCTGGATAACACGAATCCGAATCCAATCACCACGACAGCATGGGAAGTCAGGGCAGAATAGACTGCCACATACATCATCAGATAGACTGCGCAGGATATAATCGCAAAGGCTCCTGCATGGGAATCCTTCAAAATCTCCAGCCTGCGCTCCCTCGGCTGGTAAGAGCCTAGGGCGTCCTGGGTATCTAAAAAACCGTCCATGTGGATTCCGCCGGTGATGATGATTGGAGCCACCACCATCAGTATGGTGAAAAACAGGCTTCCATAATCAATCCCATAACTTGCGAGCCATCGTTCCAGATGATAAATCCCCCATGTTACGATCCCTATAACGCCGCCTATCCACGGAAAAAAACACATAGCATAGGATGTATTTTCCTCTGTCCATTCGCTGTGCGGCATGGGAATCCTGCTATACATGGAAAATGCTATTTTAAAACTGTTCCATAATCGTTTCATGATCTCTTTATCTCCACCGGTATTCCATAGACGACCTCCGTTACCATATCCGCCATGTCAGCGATCTTCTGGTTCACCTGGCCCATAAGAGTACGGTATTCTTCTGTCTCCTTGCTATAGTCATTCACATCGGAATTCACTTCATTCGTCACGATAGCCAGACGATCTGTATACTCCGCCAGATGCCGGATGCCTTCCATGATTGCATCCCGGGTTTCCTTTACATCCTTTATCCTTCCATGCTGTCCATAGAGTTCGTTTGCCGCAAGATTGGAGACGCACTCCAGCAGGACTCCCCGGTTCCCGGGGATAGCGGTGCCTGCCAGGTTCCTTGGACACTCCATTGTGACGAATCCCTTTCCTTCCCGCAGGCGTCTATGGCGCAGGATCTTTGCCATTGTCTCCCTGCCATAAGGGAGCATGGTCGCCACATAGATATATGCGCCTTTTTGGGCTTCATCTGCTGCTTCAAGAAGCCAGTCTTCTGCATAGGCGGACTTGCCGCTTGCGCTCCCTCCTGTGATCAGATGTATCATGACTCTTCTCCTAGTTCCTTATAGTCTTCAATCTTGTTTTCACTGAATGTACTCATCTTCCGGTACACTTCCGCTGCCATCTCAAGAATCGGCAGATACGCCACCGCGCCGGTTCCTTCCCCAAGACTCATGCCGCAGCACAAGGGCGCGGACATGTCAAGTTCCTTAAGAAGCGCCTGCATCCCCGGCTCCTTCGATGCATGGGAAGCAAGGATGTATCCGCTTGCGGCCGGGCACATCCTGACTGCTGCCAAGGCTGCCGCAGCAGATATGAATCCGTCCATCACCACCGGAATTTTGTAGTATGCGCCACCCAAAAATATCCCTGCCATGCCGCAGATGTCAAATCCGCCTACTTTTGAAAGGACATCCAGTGCATCCGCCTTATCTGGCCGGTTCACAGCGATTGCTTTCTTGATTGCTTCAACCTTTCGCCTAAGTCCATCTGTACTAAGTCCGGCTCCCCGCCCGGTCATCTGCTCTGGCGAACATCCGGTAAACACACTGGCTATCGCGCTGCTGGTAGTGGTGTTGCCAATCCCCATTT
Organism: [Clostridium] scindens ATCC 35704; assembly: GCF_004295125.1. Lineage (NCBI taxonomy): Bacteria > Bacillati > Bacillota > Clostridia > Lachnospirales > Lachnospiraceae > Lachnoclostridium > [Clostridium] scindens. The sequence goes on from NZ_CP036170.1 coordinate 125,589, forward strand.
CACCGGTAGCCAGAATCTGGTAGCCTTCATCTTTTGCCTTCCCGGCCAGCTTGACGCCTGTCATCACTGCCTGTACGGCTGCTTCCCTGGACATGGCCGGTTCCAAGGCAATGTTCCTGGTTCCATAGGCAACTTTATAATCCGGAACCTTCGTAACTACCGCCATTCCAATGTCAATCGGAAACAGATCCACTCCTGCCTTCTTGCACATGATCGCCGCGCTGGTATTGCCGGTAAGGAAATTCTCTGCTACGATCGCCGTCACTTCCTGGCCAGTCTGCGTCACGCCTTCCTCTACCACGCCGTTGTCTGCGCACATCACGATCAGCGCCTTTTTATCCAGACATACGTCTGCATTGCTCGTCATGCCGGCAATCTTTATAATATCTTCTTCCAGCCTTCCCAAACTGTGGAGGGGCTTGGCAATGGAATTCCAGCGTTTTCCTGCTTCTTCCATCGCCTTCCTGTCAATGGGCTCTATACTATCTATTATCTTCTCTATGGTCATCATTCTTCCTCTTTCTGCATGCTTCCAGAAATGCTCTGGCAACTTCCTGGTTTCCATCGTAATGGATATGGGGATATCCTGCAAGCATAGTGTCCGTGCTGACCATGCATTTCCAGGAACGCTCAGACAGCGGCTTCCTGGCCGTGTATCCTTCCCCGCATCTGTCAGCGTCATAATAATGGAATTCATGAGCCGGTATATCGCCGACATCTTTTCCAAATGCCTGCCCGCCCGTCAATGTAATATATCCGAACCGCTTAAGCCTTGGAGTGGGATAGCATTTCCCTTCCAGGACTCCAGCCATGGGATAGCGTTTCCCTTCCGCGTCCTCCATCTCTTCCATCAGATACATGAAGCCTCCGCACTCTGCCATGCAGGGCATCCCTCCTGTGACTGCCCGGCGAATGCTCTCACGCATTCCGGTGTTCCTGCTAAGGGCCCGGGCATAAAGTTCCGGGTAGCCGCCGTATAGCAGTAGGCCGTGCAGATCTGCCGGCAAGGCCGCATCATAGAGAGGGGAAAAGGGAACCAGGCTGATTCCCCTCTCCTGAAGCAGGCGGAGATTCTCCTGGTACATAAAGCAGAAAGCCTCATCCCTGGCAAGTCCGACCCGAACTTCTTCAGATCTGCCTGTCTTCCTATTCCTGCCGCTTGCCTGCTCTTCCTGCACCTCCTGCACCTCTATCTCTGGCGCGGTCTCTGCAAGGCTAAGCATCCTGTCGATCTCTAGAGTCTCTTCCAGCGTCCGGCTGATCCGAAGCAGACGCTCTTCAAGTCCATCTACTTCATGCGGCATCTTCAATCCCAGATGCCTGCTCTCAAGCTCGCAGTCCTCAAGTACAGGCACATACCCCAGAACTTCCGCCCTCGTTTCTTTTTCTATCATCTCTTTCATCCGCCCATACATCATCGGGGACAGGCGGTTTAAGATAATTCCTTTGATATGGCTGTCTTCCTGGTAGTTAAGAATCCCCTGGATCACAGGTATGACAGACTTGCTTGCCCCCTTGCAGTCCACGATCAATACCGCCGGCGTATCCGTGGCATCCGCCACGTCATAGGCGCTGGCCTCGCAGGATATTCCTCCCAGGCCGTCATAATACCCCATCACCCCTTCGATCAGGGCAATCTCCATTCCCCTTCCTCTTCTTGCCAGGATGGAGCGCACCTTGTCCCTGCCGCACAGGAACGTATCCAGATTCTCACTGTCCATCCCCAGCACAGTTTTATGGAACATCGGATCTATGTAATCGGGGCCGCACTTAAAGGGAGCGCATTTTACGCCTCGATTCTTCAATACCTGAAGAATCCCGCAGGTGATCATCGTCTTTCCCGTTCCGCTGCCGCACGCTGTCATCATCAGTCTTGGCACTCGAATTATGCTCATGCTTCTTCATCCTTCTTCCCATGCAATGTAAAACTAATCACCGTGACCGGGTTTAGCCCCTGCATCATATGGTACCTGCCGGCCTTCTTCGATCTGGACACGGCGATCTGGACGATCTCTTCTTCCGTGACTGGCAGTTCCTCCATACAGCGCTTTACTTCCGCTAACGTTTCCAGCGTGATCGTATTAATGACTACTCGTGCCTTTTTATTCTTGCGATAGACCGTATCCAGGATTCCTTCCAGATTCCCCGCGCTGCCGCCGATGAATACGCAGTCCGGCACCGGAAGGCCTAACAGCGCATCCGGGGCCTCTCCCTCTACGATCACCAGATTATCTGCCTTCATCTTCTTCTGGTTCTTTTCAATCAATGCGACGGCCTCTTCCTTTTTCTCAACGGCATATACGGTTCCATCCGTCACCCTAAGCGCTGCCTCCACCGCTACGGAACCGGTGCCCGCGCCTACATCGTAGACCACGGAATCCTTCGCAAGACGCAGTTTTGAGAGAGAGACGCTTCTTACTTCCTCTTTCGTCATAGGGACATCTCCCCGCAGGAATTCGCCATCCGGCAATCCATGCACTGCCATTCCTTTGCACATATCAGGATTCTCCACATAGATTACGGCCAGATCTGCCCCCTGATATACCTGAAGGGATTCTGCCGTTCCTTCTATGATCTTCTCCGTGTCATAGGAAAGATCTGCGCCTACGCAGACTTTCAGACCCCCATATCCGTATTCTGTCAGTTTCCTGCAAAGGCTTCGAACACTCTGGGCCGATCCTGCCAGGATCACCGTCTTTTCATGCTCCCTGACTGCTGCAAGGATATTTCCCTGCCTTCCATGCAGGCTTCTTAGTGCCGCATCCTCCCAGGATACGCCGAGTCTCGCGCAAAAATACGCCACGGAGGAAATGCCCGGAATGACCCTGGCCTCTATCTGAGGCTCGGCTTCCAGCCTCTTAAGAAGCCTGGAAGCCCCGCTGTAGAATCCCGCATCCCCGGACAAAAGCACGGCAACGTTCTCATATTCGGGATGTTCTTTGATATAGCTGACGATTTCCTCCGGCTGATATGAAGCATACGTATGCTGCCGCTGATCGGCTGCTTCCAGCATCCTTTTTGCCCCGATCAGCAGACGGGCCTTCTTGCACGCCTCTTTCCCCTCTGCCGTCAAGGTCTCCGCCGTTCCCATTCCGATTCCCACCAGAGAAACTTTCCACTTATCCTGTAAATTCATTTCGTATTTAAGAAACTTAATAACTTCTTCCAGACTCATTCCCGCTTCCTGTCTGGGCCTTCCGATCACCACCAGGCCAACGCCGGCCATGGCTGCTGCCTCGCATTTTTCCGGATATCCGCCGGCAATGCCGGATTCCTTCGTTACCAGATAGGAAATCTTATATTCCCTTAACATTGCCAGGTTCATTTCCACAGAAAACGGTCCCTGCATACAGATGAGGTGGCGGCCCCGGATTCCCAGTTCCTCGCACTTAACTGCCACATCCCCTACAGACAGGACCCTGGCAAAGATACGTTTCTGGTAATCGGTCAGCCTGGTATAGTTCTCCAGTTCTTTGCTGCCTGTCGTAACCAGAATATTTCCGCTGGTACCCTCCAGGTATTCCACGGCTGCCTCCACATCCTCTACGCGCACAGACTCCCCTGCCTGCCCTGCCTCCCTGAGAAGCCTTATATATGGGGCCTTCACTTCTATGCAGGCATGCTTGATGTTCTCTGTCACTTCCTTTGCAAAAGGATGCGTCGCATCTACCACATAGCGGGGTTCAAATTCCTTTATGAGTTCCTTCATCTGGCATTCGTCCAGCCTTTGGTGGGATATGCTCAAAAGCCTGTTTTTAGGAAGCAGGCTCTCCCCATAGGGCGTTGCCACGCATGCATGGACTTTGACTTTACGCTCCACCAGATATTCTGCTAATTCTCTTCCCTCTGTTGTCCCCGCGAACAACAAAATTTTATTCTCTTTCATACTGGTATCCTCTTGGCGTTATCATCTTGCCGTCAATAACCCTTGTCTTGCAGTTGCCTATGAACACGGTAGAAAACATATCTGCCTTTGCGTCTTTGAGTTCCTGCAGGCTCAATATCTCCATGCTCTCGCCTTCTCTTGCTATATTCTTTACAATGCCGCAGACCGTATCCTCTCCTTTATAGGAAAGCATCAGATGGCAGGCTTTCTGCAGATAGTCGCTCCGCTTCTTGCTGGACGGGTTATACAGGCAGATTACAAAGTCTGCCAAAGCGGCAGCCACAATTCTTTTTTCAATCTGCTCCCAGGGGGTCAACAGATCGCTCAGGCTGATCATGCAGCAGTCATGTCCCAAAGGAGCGCCCAATACAGCTGCCCCTCCCAGCGCAGCTGTGACGCCGGGAATAATCTCCAGTTCCACCTGGGGATACTCCGTCCCAACCTCATACATCAAGCCTGCCATCCCATAGATGCCGGCATCTCCGCTGCATACCATAGCCACCTTCTTTCCTGCCGCCGCTTCCTCATAAGCCATGCGGCAGCGTTCTACCTCCTGCCGCATAGGCGTGTTCCGATAGTCCTTGTCCGGAAATTCCTTTTTCAGCAAGTCCGTATACACGGTATACCCGACGATTACCTGGCTCATTTCTATGGCCCGCACGGCCTTCACCGTCATCTGCTCATAGGCTCCAGGGCCTATTCCAACTACATAGATCTTATTCAAATATAATCCTCCAATCCCTCTGCGCAACCGCTACCGTAACTCCGTCATCCACTTGCTTCTCTACCACCAGCCTGCCATTGCCGCTGGCATATACGGCGCTTCTTTCACACACGTTATCAATTCCGGTGATCTTTTCTACAAACGCAGAAGCATGAAATTCCCCCTCTGCCTTTAGAAGTTCTCCGGCGCTGTAAGTTTCCAATTCCAGGGAATGGTTTCTGCAATACCTCAGAATCCCCTCTTCCCCTGCTTTTATATCAATACTTGCCAGTTTGCAAAGGCTGCTTTGAAAAATGCCTTCTCTATTTAAAGTACGCTCAATTGCCTTCTCTATCTTTCCCGCGTCCGTCCCTTTTCTGCATCCGATTCCAACAACCGCTGCCCGGGGCACCAGATACAGCGTATGCCTCCAGCTGGGATTTTTGTGGATGCCGATGCATATGTCCGGCTCTTTCTCCTGGCTTTGTGAATCCACCATTCGAATTCCCTCCGGAGGTTCACCCTTTATCCGGTTCTCTTCACAGGTACAATCCACGATGATTTCCTCGCCCGCCAATAATCTGGCCGATATCCGCTTAGCCTTCGCCATGTCCGCAATCCACAGATGATTCTCCTGGGCAAACTTATCCACTGCCCACAGATGATGGATGTCCGTAGCCGTAGTGATCACAGGCGTTCCGCCTATTCCGGCGGCAAGCGAAACAGCCAATTCATTGGCGCCGCCTATGTGGCCGGACAGAACCGGGATAATGTAGCTGCCTTTTTCGTCTGCCACCAGCACAGCCGGATCGCTCGTCTTGGATTCCACATAAGGGGCTATCGCGCGCACGGCGATTCCAGCTGCGCCAACATAGATCAGGGCGTAGCACTTTCGAAACATCCGTCCTGTCCATTCACCCAGGGATTCTGTTATGGAGCCCCGCGCTCCATTGCATTTGATATCTGCCGTTACTTCATATCCTTCTTCAGATAAACATCCGGCAATCTTGTCCGCAAGTTCTTTCCCATTTTTGGTAAAACTGATCACTGCTATCTGCATCCTGCCTGTCCTTCCTCGTTCCCTGATTCAATCCTTCCCGTCGCCTGCTTCCTGCTGCTTCCATGGATGTTCGGCTGTTCGGTACTCTGTCGTAAATGAAGGGTCGTAAAGTTTAGACCTTTCATAGTTCTGATGAAGCACCACTTCTCCTACGATGATCAGCGCAGTCTTCGTAATCCCATATGCTTTTGCAGTCTCCTCTAACGTTCCAACCGTACAGATATGCGTCTCTTCCTCTGGCCAGGTGGCCTTGTATACGATTGCCGCCGGCGTATCCTGGCGATATCCTCCCGCAATCAGCTGGTCCGTCAGTTTCTTAAGCAGTCCTGTACTTAAGAATAATACCATAGTCGCGCCATGGGATGCAAAGGATGCGATCCGTTCTTTCTCCGGAACCGGCGTCCTTCCCTCCATCCTGGTGATCACCACGCTCTGGGATACTTCAGGCAATGTATATTCCAGATTCAATGCAGCCGCTGCCGCGCAGAATGAACTGACGCCCGGACAGGATTCATAAGGTATTCCCAGCCGATCCAAAATGTCCATCTGCTCCCGGATCGCGCCATACAGGCAAGGATCCCCGGTGTGAAGCCGGACAGTCTTAAGCCCTTCTGCCTCCGCCTGCTTCATCACCGCTATCACTTCCTCCAGCGTCATTACCGCGCTATTATAGATTCTGCACGCTTCCCCCGCTTCTTTTAGCAGTCCCGGATTCACAAGGGACCCGGCATATATGATTACGTCCGCCTCTCTAAGCAGCCGCCGACCCCGGACGGTAATCAGATCTTCCGCCCCCGGGCCTGCTCCAACAAAATGTATCATAATGGCTCTCCTTCTTCTTTTACAAACAGCAGCGTGTAATACCCGGCATCTTCCGGTATCTGCTCTGCCCCATAATAAATTCTTTCCTGCTCCATCCCGCAGTTTTCAACCATCGTCACCTCGGCCGGATGATGCTTTAATACCTCTTTTACTTCCGGAAGTTTTCCTCCAGCCTTCATCAGCACCTTGGTGCCCGGAAGAAGCAGCGCCTCCTCGATCTGATAGGAAGCCGGTATGATATGGATCTGCTGCGCCTTGCTGGCAATATCCATCTCAAGCCGCGCGGCAGCGGCGCAAAAAGAGGTGACTCCGCTCACAATCTCCGTCTCATATCCCGCTTCCTTCACAATATTGTGCAGATAGATGTAGGTAGAGTAAACCGTAGGATCGCCAAGGGTCAGAAATGCTACCGTCCTTCCCTGATCCAGATACTCTTCCAGTATTCGGGCTCCATCTGCATGACTCTTTTTTAACCTCTCTTTATCCTTCGTCATAGGCATATGGATTCCCAGTATCCCCTTTTTTTGAATTGCCGGGCAGGCGCTGGACGCGATCTGGTATGCCACCGTATTTTCCGGCTCTTTTCCCGGCGCCGCGATGACGTCGCATGCCTCCATCACCTGAATTGCCTTTAACGTAAGAAGTCCCGGATCCCCGGGTCCAACTCCTACTCCGTATAATTTTCCTGCCATCTGTATTCCTCTCTTGCTTCAACTGTCTCTCTTTATTTTTTCCCGTCTTGGTCCATGTCTGCCACCGCTCTTTTAAGCAGGACATCCGCCAGATTGGTCTTGCCCAATATTCCGTATACATTGGAGTATACGACCGCTCCCGTCTCCATTTCTCCTCCTGCGCGGTATTGGAGGTATCTTTGTATCTTGCCCATGACTTGCTCCATTACCAGGCAGCGTTCCCCGCCACTTAGCATGGCAAGGGCATCGTCCGTGGTCAGGGCTTCCAGCAGCCTCCTGGATTGCTCCCCCGAAAGGCCTGCCCGAAGAGCCGCAGATGCCAGAATCTCCATCCTGCAGTCTGCCCATCTGGAATGGGTATTCATGATCCCGCCCGCCACCTTGATCATTTTTCCGATATGGCCCGCCAGCACAATTCCCCTGCATCCTTGTTCCGCTGCCATATCCAGGGTCTGTCCAATATAATTGCTGCATTTAATAACAGCCTTTTCTTCGATGCCGTAGGCATCCCTCAAAAACGTAAGGCCATAATTGCCCGGCGCAATGACCAGATACCTGCTCCCCCCGGCCAGCCTTACCTGAATCTCCAGCCGGATCGTATCAATCAGCGCCTGCTCGCTCATCGGCTCTACCCGGCCGCTTGTCCCCAGTATGGACAGTCCTCCATTAATGCCAAGCCTTGGGTTAAAGGTCTTTCGTGCCAGCCTCTCTCCATCCGGAATGGATATCTCTACATCAATTCCCCCGATATATCCTGCTTCTTCGCAGGCTTCCCACACCTCCTGCAGGATCATCTTCCTCGGCACCTGATTGATGGCCGGGCTTCCTACCGGCTGCTCCAGCCCTGGCTTCGTCACTGTCCCAATACCCTGGCCGCCCCGAAGGGTTCTTTCGCTCCCTTTCGTACGCTTTACCTGGCTATATACCAGCACGCCGTCGGTGATATCCGGGTCATCCCCGCTATCTTTTTTAACCGCGCAGGATACGCTGGAAGGCGCCCTGTCTTCCTGCGCGGCATACGCTATTTTTATGTCATAGATCTCAAGGGTGAGCATCTCCCCGTTGGGAAGCCCTACTTGTATTTGATCTGCCTGTGCCCCGGAAAACAACATCTGCATTGCTGCCTTGGTTGCTGCCTGGGCGCATGTTCCTGTTGTATATCCCCATGCAAGCCTCTTCTGTGCCATGGCCTTCCCCTCCTTGTGTATCCTCTGCCTGTTATATGACGCTTATCCTATCCTTCCCATTCCATGATCTCTCCGCACGCAATCTTTTCTCCCGAGTTCCCGGATGGCTGGCTTCTAAAATCATCCGGCATCCCATGAATAATGATCGTCCTTCCAATCACTTCTTCCGGATAAAATCTTCCGGTATATACCTCCATCCAGGCAATACCGTTGTGACTCATTAACGGCGGAAGATCACCCGCATGCCTGGGATGGGGTACCCCTTCGGGATTGTAATGGCTCTTAGCATCCGCAAATTCATCCTGAGAACTTCCCGTACAGCTGCCTCCTTCATGAATATGGAAGCCGTAGAAGCCGCCGCTCTCTCTTTCCAGTTCCGGGGGGATTCCATAGATTTCACCCATAAGAACCGTCCCTCCGTATACTTCATACAGATAGACATTTCCCTGGATGGATTCATATGCCTCGCTGCCTTTGATGGTTGCATGAGCCGATGGTATTTCTTGAATCACCTTAAACATTTCATCACACTCCTTGCAACATCATATGCATCAGCCCAGGAAATGTTCCTCAATGACGCATACAGATAGTCCGTCGTAAATTCTGCGTATTCCTTTGCCAGATTCCATTCCGGCATGCAAAATCCGCCTTGCCGCCTGGCAGTTTCGCTGTCCTGGCAGCTGGCAGCCATGTCAGAGAGTTTCTGGAATTCCGGCTCTGAATTGAATTCTAACAACCCCATTTTCATCCCGTTCATTTTTCATATTATCTTTGCTAAAATTGCTTCGCCAGTTCCAATATCATCAATCAAATACTATTATAGCAAATTCCGGGACAAAAATATACAGTTTTGATTTGCCGGCCTTTTCATGCGTCAAAAGGCGGCTCACATCCGCCAGCCGCCTTTATATTATCCTTTATAGAATGCTTTCAGCGCCCTTCCGATAAATACCGACGCTCCCTCCCCATATTTTTGATCCGTGTTCTCCTGCAATGTTGCATTTTCCAGGTACATATCGGCCATTTTAATCAGTTGTTGCTAAAATATGACATGAATGCAGACACATCTTTCATCTGATATAATTGATCCGCTCCCATTCTGACTGCCAGTTTTTCCGTCGCCGCATCCAGCCTCCCTTTTTATGCTTCCATATTCCTTGATAAATATATCCTTCTGCTCATCCGTCATATTTTTTAACATATCACGGTACAGCTGCTCGATATCCGCCTTATTAAAAACCTCGATATTCATCTTGTTCTTTTTGCTGGCTCTTCAGCAGTTCGTTCTTATCAAGATCAGGATTTTTAAGGACCGCCTTAATCTCCTTAAGGGGCATGTCGAATTCCCGAAAGAACAGTATCTGCTGTAAGATCTCCAATGCCTTATCGTCATAAAGCCGGTATCCCGCCTCGCTGACAAGAGTCGGCTTAAATAGTCCGATCTCTTTTACTGTCATCATATACCGTGTTCCTCCTGTTCTTGATGATCTTATCATATCCTATGACGCAGCGTGAGGGTCAACCAGAAAATTCTGCGTATTTTATATCCATTCTGGCAATTCCCATCATATGCGTTATAATATACAGTATGGCGACTTTGTCGTACTTTTCATTTCACAGGTGGTGGAACTTTTGATTAAAATATTATTATTGGAAGACGATGACACGATTTCCTTTGGCATTGAAGCAGCCTTAAGGCGAAAAGGGTATGAATGCATCACATGCCCTTCTATAGAGCAAGGGTGGGAATGCTTTTCCTCCGATATTCATCTGATCCTGCTGGACTTAAATCTCCCCGATGGAAGCGGGTATGATTTCTGCAGATGGGTAAAGGAACAGGCAGATACCCCGATTATCTTCCTGACCGTGCGCGACGGTGTAACGGATATTACAAGAGGACTTGATATGGGGGCGGATGACTATATCATCAAGCCCTTTCATATCGCCGTTCTGGAATCCAGGATTGCCGCCGTTCTTCGCAGGCTTCCGGAGGACAAGCAGCCGGTACTCGTCTGCGGAGATATTTCCCTTAACAAGGATAAAATGCAGGGATATCTTAACGGAGAGCCGGTCACTCTGACTGCCCTTGAATACCGCCTTCTCCATATACTTCTGGAGAACAAGGGCCGGACGCTGCCCCGGAATCTGATTCTGGAACGGCTCTGGGATGCAGACGGGAACTTTGTTAACGATAATACGCTGACGGTAACGATGAGGCGCCTGCGGAAAAAGTTGAATGATACGCGGCATATCGTGACAATCCGCGGCATCGGCTACCGGATGGAGTAAATTGTATGAAGAAACAAGGGATGAAAGCATTTCTCGCTTCCTGCCTGCTCTGGCTGCTTCCTGGCCTGGCAGCAGGCTTTCTTTGCGCCGCCATTTTAAGTTCCCATGATTACAACTTCACCGCCCGCTTAACGGGGGCAATTCTGGAAGGGCAATCTCTCCCGGCGGCAATGAAGGACAGGCTTCAAACGGAGAACAAAGAGGACTTTAAGGAAGGAATGCACTATCTGGAACAGTACGGTCATCACCAGTGGGAAACGATGCCACTGATTCTGCCTTACACCATCGTTCTTTGCCTGATACTTTTTGAAGCGGCAGGATGCGCCGTATTCTATATGCGCAGACGGGATTGGAACTATCAGGAGGAAAGGATCCGCGAACTAACTGCTTACTTGCGGGCTGCAGACAGCGGAAAGGCCGCGCTGCTTCCCCGCAGGGAGGATGCCTTCTCCCATCTGGAGGATGCCATATACAAGACGGTCGTCTCCCTTGCCTCAGCAAAAGAAGATGCGGTAAAAGACCATGAAATCCTTGCCGCAAGGATAGCGGATATTGCCCACCAGTTAAAGACCCCTCTTACTTCCATGTCGCTGATGGCAGAACTTCTGGAGCCTTCCCGCAAGGAGGAGGAAGAATATCTGGAGAGGCTGAGACGCCAGATTGAGCGCCTGAAAGGACTTGCAGACGGACTTCTCGTTCTGGCCAGACTGGATTCCCACACTCTGGAATTCTGCCGGCAGGATTTGGGCGTGGAGGAACTGCTCTATGAAGCTGCCGGCCCCCTCAAAGAAATGATGGATCAGAGACAGATCCGGCTTAAGATTCAAAGGGAAGTCTGGGAAGGCCAGGAGACTCCGGCAGACATCCGGATAAACGCAGACATGCAATGGACCTCGGAGGCGCTCATCAATATCCTGAAAGACTGCGTAGAACATACGCCGGATCAAGGCACTATCCAGATTGAATACGGACAGAACCCGATCTATACCCAGATTCTTATAGAAGATGGCGGCAGCGGCTTCTCCAAAAAGGATCTTCCCCATCTGTTTGACAGATTCTACCGCGGGGAACAGGCGGCAAAAGACAGCGCCGGTATCGGGCTTGCTCTTTCCCGGCTGATCTTGGAAGCGCAGAACGGACATGTCCACGCCGAAAACTCTCCGGCCGGACATGCCCGCTTCATTGTAAGGCTCTACAAGGACTGACCCTGTCAGATCGTCTCATCCTTGATCGCGTCAATAATATTCTGTCTCTGGATTCTCCTGTCCCCTACGGCGTATGCCCCAATGATGCAGACAAGGACGAGGCCTGTATAACCAAGCACGGCCGCGTAAGGCGCATAGGGCAGGTATTCCGCAAGACTTACTTCATTGAGATACAGGAAGCCTGCCAGAACGGCCACCTGGAATGGAAGGCTGTAGAGCAAGGGCTTCAGGCCCAGATTCAATCCCTCCAGGAGCAGCATGCAGCGCAGTTTTAGCGGGGAGAGCCCCACCGACTTAAGCATGGCAAACTCCCTGCTCCTCTGGCGAAGGTTTCCTGATATGCTGGCCCATACATTGGACAGTCCGATCAGCGTCAGCAGCCCCGTCAGGAAAGCGACGACCGTCGACATGACCCCATTTTCATGATCCATCATTTCCTTTTTCTGCGTCAAGTCTGAGACCATATAGTCCCCGCTGCCATAATAGCGTCCCACAATCTCCTCGATACTTTTGGATACCTCCTGGATTCTGGAATAAGACACGCCTGTGGAACTATCCGTCATAAAGTTTCCATAGACCGCCGTTGCAGTGAAGCGCCTTTTTTCGCTGCAATTTGCCGCGATTTCTCTGACATGTTCCATTGGCATGATTGCTGTCAGCGTAAACCTGGGCAGTCCCAGCCTTTCTGTCGGCAGTTTCTCTACAATCTCCCCTGCCGTTAACTGGAACTGATAATCACCTTTATCTTCATCATATGCCTTCTCCGTAAATGGAATCTTCTGTCCTATCTGAATTTTTAACATTTCTCTATAAACTTTTTTCTTTCTCGTACTGGCATGAGGATCTGCAGTCTGGTTATAAATCAGCGCTCTGCTCCCATCTTCCAGATATGGTTCGGGATCTATCCCAAGTTTCAGGCAGTATTCCCGAAAACTCTCTTCTTCAAGCCCAATCAACTGGGAATAGATTCGGTACTTTCCATCCCGCTTAATCGGCGTGTACTTTTTCTCCGAAACGATCTCATCAAAGCCTCCTAGATAAGTGTCTATATCATCCGCAGCCTGCTCTTTGGTCACCCAGGTAGCGCAGGGCATCTTGCTGTAAAGAACGGACTGGCTGATGCCGGAGACTTCTTTTATCTCATCCAGCGCCTTTTGCTCCGGCACTCTTCCATCGCTGATCGTAAGAAAAATATGTCCTTCTTTTTCCTCCTGCGTCTGATAGATCTCTCTGGCAGCGTTCTGGGTTGTAACAATATACAGGAACCCGGTCAGCAGAAGGTAGGACATACACAGTGAGATCGTAGCCGTTCGGTAGGATCTGCGGCGCGCCGCCAACGCATTGGCGGCCAGTTCCCCACTGATTCCAAACCGGCTGGAAATCCGGCTTCTGCGTATCTTCTTTCCCTTCAGCGTCTCCACCTGCTTAAGCGCCTCCACAGGCGTTAATCTAGCCACCTTGCGCGCCGGTATCCTGGCAGACAGCCAAGCCGTGACGACAGACAGGAGGATAGCCGGGACTATGGCTGGCAGCCCGAAAGTCAGTACAATATCCGGCGCGCTCCTTCCAATATCATTCGCCTGATTAATCAGGCACATCAGCTCCGCGTCCAGAAGCCATCCGCATAAGATGCCCAGAGGAAGCGGCACCACAAGCAGCACCAAGGCTTCCGATGAAACTGCCGCCTTAATCTGCTTCGGCGAAGCCCCGATTCCCGCAAGCGTGCCCAGCTGGGCAAGTTTTTCATTGGCGGACAGGGCAAATGCGTTGTGGATCACCAGCACGAATACGCCGATCAAAAGCACAGCCAGGACAAGAAAAAGCAGGGGAACCGTCAGCATCTTCAAACTGTCTATACTGTGAATCTGCTCCGGCGCAAGAATTCCATATTTGGACAGCAGCCCTGCATTGTACCTGAGATTATACGTCTCATATTCATCCGTCTCATATCCGATGGATGCCGCAAGTGCAGGAAGTTCCTTGTAAGTGCTTCTCATAGGGTCAAAACGCAGATAGACCGTCAGACTATCCTCCGGCTTGATCGATTCTTCCTTCAGAAAACTCATGGCGGTATATGCAGGAACCGATGAAGATGTGGCAACATCCATTATCCCTACAATCTTGTATGCCTTCGTCCCTGTCTGTCGAAAGGTTTCCCCATCATGGAAGCCATCCGTCTCCATGCACACGTTTCCTTCATAGATCCGCTGTCCCACCGGCAGGGTAAGCGTATCTCCCACAGCCGCTTCCGGGTGGTCATCAAAATACTGCTTTGAAAGAGCGATCTCATCTTCCGCAGCCGGAATGCGCCCTTGGGTTATCAGGCCTTTCTCCGGCATTGAATCCCAATACTCCTTATTGGCGCCCCTGGATATAAGGTAAGTCCTCTTCCCTGTATCCTCAAGTTTTGCCACTTCCCAAGGACCTTTTAACATCACGGCCTGTACAGACGCATAATTCTCTATCTGCTTCAGGCTCTCGCCTTTGGTATTATCAAACAATTCTCCATGCCAGTTACCATCCTCATTGATGGAAAGCGCAATCGAATCCGTCCACATCGTATAGACAAACCCGCAGAAGCAGGACATCATGGTAGTCATTAAAAATAAGGCTGTCATTATGGCAAGGCTTGTTCTTTTATTCTTCCGTATGGCATCCCACACATATTCCCTAAGAATCTTCATCAGCCCACCACCTCGTCATGCAGAATCTTCCCGTCTTCCAGCGTTATGATTCTGTCTGCCATAAGCGCGGTCTTCTCATCATGAGTGATCAGCAGAATCGTCTGCCCATAACGGCGATTAGACAATTTTAACAATTCGATAGTCTCTTCCGAGTTCTTCCGGTCCAGATTGCCAGTCGGCTCATCTGCCAGCAGAATCGCCGGATGGTAAATCAGGCTTCTGGCAATCGCGACCCTCTGCTGCTGACCTCCCGAGAGTTCGCTTGGAAGATGGCTTAAACGGTCGGCAATTCCAAGTGTCGAGACAAGATGCTCGAACCGCTCCTCATCCGGCTTCTGGTTATCCAGCAATACCGGAAGCAGAATATTCTTCCGCACATTCAGCGTGGGGATCAGGTTATAGAACTGGTACACCAGCCCTACTTTCCGCCTCCGAAAAGCGGCAAGCTGCTCCGGTCCAAGGCTTGAGATGTCTGTATCCTCAATATAAATGCTTCCGCTGGTAGGGCGGTCTACCCCTCCCAGCATGTGAAGCAGCGTTGATTTGCCGGAGCCGGACGCCCCGATGATCGAGGTGAAGCTTCCCCGTTCCAGAGAAAAACTGACATCATTAAGCGCAGCTACGGTATTCGAACCGCTGCCATATATTTTTGTAAGATGACTGCAGCGAAGTATTTCCATAGTCGTATATCTCCTTTCCTGTTCGATACCAACATAATAGTAAGGCAATGTGACAGGAAAGTGACAACTCTATTCAAACTTTAGAATGAGGAATCCCTTCTTCATGATATCTGCTATAGGCTCAAACAATCCAGGCAATTCATCCGCTCCTTTTGCGAAGACATGCGCCGCTTGACTTTATCAAAACCTCCGCAAAACTCCACCTCGTCAGGCTGTTCAATTCCTCTCAGCGCGTTTGGAACCGTCGGCACAGTTAAGATCATTCTTTAATATTGATAATTATTCCTTCCACAATAATATCTGCACAGGTATCTGGAACTACCCGTACCGCCTGATCCGTCTCATCTCCAATCCCGCTCTGAGATTCCCAGAAGCAGACGACATAGGGCAGAAGTTGTTTACAAGGGGCATATTCGGAATATGCCCTGCCGCTTAAAAATGGCCTTGAGGTCAATGGCCTGTATTTAGTATAGAAATCAGGTTCCATAAGTTTATCCACACCTTTTCATAAGCCTGAAGTTTATAGCCCTTTTACAGCAAGTATTTTTTCAAATTTCTGCTCCGACTGTATCTCATGAGTAAGAAACTGGCCATTATAAAACAGACTAAATGTTGTAAATGGAACAGGGGCATTCTGAGCCTGTTCCCGCGTGGTAATATGGACTGCTTGAAATTTAACATTTCTCTTTTTGGCCATATCTTCAATAAGTGGAACACATTTTGCTGTAAAAGGACATTGGCTGGTATAATACAGTGTAAAACCATTCTGCGTGCCACTGTGTTCGGTCTCTTTTACCGAAGAACTGAAGCAGGGCCTATCGGCGTCTTTATCAAAGGGCAGATACATGAGTTCAAAATAGGGGCTTGCAGTGTCTGCTGTTTCAAATCCTTTGTATTTCATATATTTGGGGTCCGAAAGGAATCCCATCTTCTTTTTTGACGATAGTATAACAAGTCCTTTTTTCCCTTTCTCCTTACTGTCTCTGACGCATTCGTCCAGAAGA
Organism: [Clostridium] scindens ATCC 35704; assembly: GCF_004295125.1. Taxonomy (NCBI): domain Bacteria; kingdom Bacillati; phylum Bacillota; class Clostridia; order Lachnospirales; family Lachnospiraceae; genus Lachnoclostridium; species [Clostridium] scindens. The sequence continues at coordinate 141,801 of NZ_CP036170.1, forward strand.
AGAGTCGAATACCCATGTCCTTTGAATTGCCCGGATACCCAAAGGCAGTCAATATACATATAGCCGTCGGCTGAAATCGGCGCCCAGGCGTATTCAGCGGGAATATACTCGATAAAACATTTTCCACGTACATTGCCTTTCAAAAAAACGAGTCCTTCGTCTATCCTTTCTTTCAGCCATGCTTTTTTTGAAAGCACCTGACAGTCTTTATTATTTGCGATGGCACAGCAGATGTGCTCTGTTTCAAGATTATCGTGTGTGATTCTTATAAGTTCCATAATATTACCTCCTCCTGCATACACTATAACATTTTAATCACGACATATGTCTGTCATATTTAAAATTTAATTAAAAGAAGATATAATTTTATAATGGATGCGTCTGTCAGATCATGGTGTCGTCCAGCAAGGCATCTGCCAACTGATGACGCAGAATTTTTCTGCCGCCAAGATAATAGGCGAGCGCCACAAAGCCAATGATAGCAAGAAGGAATACAATGACCGGCATAAAAGGAGCCTCTTTTATAAAAATCATCGGTTCAAGATAACTTGCTTTTAACATGGCTGCAACCAGAACCACTGTCAGAGGCAGTGTCACCAGCACCGGACGTCCGGCAATTACCAGCGCTTCTATACAGAACATCTTCTTAATACCCCCCGGCGTCAGGCCTACGGACATATAGCGCGCAAATTCCCGCCTCCGCTGCCGGACGAACCCCAGCGTATTAGAAAACACATTTCCGATTCCAATGATGGCAAACAGAACGCAAAAACCGCCTAAGACTAGCATCATGCCATCAACCATTTTATCATTGGCAATTTTATCCTGAATACGGTTCTCACTTTCAATTTCATATGCATTTCCTATAAGCCCGGTAACCTCTTTCTCCAGATCCTTTAGTTCCTCCAATGTGACGCCTTCCCTGGCAAGAACCCGGATATAGGAATCTTCCTCTGCTCCTTTTATGGTGTCTTTCAACTGTTCCCACAGGGACGCCGGAAGGAAATGTACCAGTTCATAATAATCTGTCGTGCCATACTCTTCCCTTAAAGCCGGAACCTCCTGGGTATAGGAAATCACAGGGATTTCCGCCGACATCTTTTCTTCTTCTGACTGCTGAAGTACTGTCGTATTTATCGTTTCTTCCAGATATGGATAATAATCAGGATCACGGAAATTGGGATTACTGGTATCCCGGATCTGATTCAGAATAACCGCGCCGTCCAGCCTGGGCTCTGCTTTGATCTGCCTGCAATACGCAAGAAAGCTGGCATCATCCAATATAACCAGTGGAGCATTGACCAGCCACCCTCCATCTACCGTTGACACGCTATCCGCGTCCGCATTCTGAAAGCCGCCTAAGCCGCTGAACTCCTCGCTGACTTCTTCCTCTGTTATCATTCGTTTTGCTTCTGCTTTCTGATATACGGTTAAGTTTCGGACACCGGAAATTTCCTGAAGCTTCTCCGTCTCATGAAATGCCTCTATTCCAGTATCCTTTACCGTCACCATCACATCCCAGACATCCTGGTATCTTTCAAAATATGTCATTCTTGTACTGATGCCCGAAAGGGTAAAGAAACATTGCATCAAGGTAAACGCCAGAAAAGAAAACGTCAGGGATAATGTAGCGGTACGCCAGGCCTTTTTCTGCGCCTTCAGCGAATTTCCGGCCAGTTCTCCTTCCAGCCCGAAGAAAAAAGCCAGAACGCGGGAATTTTTTCTTTTCTTCAACTGGATTTCTCCAGTATTCCTGATGGCTTCAAGAGGCGTCAGACGGCTTAATTTCCTGGCCGGATACCAGGCTGATATCCATACTGTTAATATGGTGATCGCGAAAGTAAACACGAATACCAACGGATGATATCCCCCGACCGCCTCATGCCGTCCTGATATATCGCTTCCAGCTATAATATTCGTCATTTCCATTACTCCCAGCCCTATCAGAACGCCCAGAACATTTCCAAGCAGAAGGGGGACTGCGCACAGCGCCGCGGCTTCCTGCAAAAGGCAGGCCCTGATCTGCCTCGGCGTGGCTCCGATGCTGGAAAAAATGCCGAACTGATGTATTCTGGCATTCATAGAAACCGCAAAGGAGTTATGAATGATCATGATCAGGGAAAAGCAGGCCAGCCCTGTAATTGCCAGAAAAAAAGGAAAAACCAGCCGTGGGGCCGGATCCTTCGGATCCCGTATCAGATACATGGACAGCAGGGAATGATGACAGGTAATGGCCTCCTGATCTATTCCAGTTAATTCGGCGATCTGGGGCAGATCTTCGAGAATCCTTCTCATATCATTGAAATAAAGATCTGCTACAATATTCTGGCCATCTGATAATTCCTTGTTTATTATGACCTTATCTATGTTGGGGTATTTTTCTACCACGTCCAGAACGCTGTTATCCAGTTCTCCCTCAATCCTTGCCTGCCAGCTGCCCTCTTCTATTTCAATCCTCTCAATGTCATACTTCCAGAAGTTATAAAACAAGGTGCACAGAAGCGACAGAAACAAGGCTGAGATGAAGGCTGCCACCATGACAGAGATGCTGGATGCCCGGTTATTCTTTATATAGCTCCACGAATAATCCTTCCACATAGCAGATCACCTCCGTTTCCGGTCACTGATGATGCGGCCGTCCTCAATCGTGACTATGCGGTCCGCCTCCAGCGCGACTTTTTCATCATGTGTGATCAGCAGAATGGTCTGATGAAGATTTCTGTTGGATAATTTCAGCAAATCTACGATTTCCTTCGAGTTCTTCCGGTCCAGGTTGCCGGTGGGCTCGTCTGCCAGAAGAATGGCCGGACGGTAAATAAGCGCTCTCGCGATAGCCGTTCTCTGCTGCTGCCCTCCGGACATCTGATTCGGCAGGGCATCCAATTTGTCATGAAGTCCCAGTGATGTCACTACCTGTTCAAAGTATTCCTGATTCACCTTCCTTTTGTCCAGCAGAAGCGGCATTAAAATATTCTTTTTAACGGTGAGCGTAGGAATCAGGTTATAAAACTGATAGACCAGCCCTACCTTTCTGCGGCGGAAAATAGCTGACTGGGTGGCATTCATAGACGATACATCTGTTCCATCCACCAGGATCTTTCCTTCTGTTGGCTGATCTACACTTCCAAGTATATGGAGCAGGGTGGATTTCCCGGATCCTGAAGCCCCGACGATAGCAATAAATTCTCCTTTTTCTACGGTCAGATCAATACCGTCCAGCGCAACTGTCTGATTACTGCCTGTGCCATATAGTTTTCTGACCCCAATACATTTTAAGACATCCAATCTTATCTCTCCTCTCTAATAATCCACGTTATTTCATGCAGTCTTATTATAGCAAAGATAAATGACATCTCAGTGACTGTAGAGCCTGATTTCAAAACAGGCGCCCCCTGACGGCAGATTGCGGGCCTCAAGGCTTCCACCCTGCATTTCAAATAAGGACTGGGAAAGTGCCAGCCCTATTCCGCTTCCGTCTTTTGCGGCGCTCTGCCCCCGGTAAAATCTCTCAAAAAGATGGGGAATATCTTCCGGGGCAAAGCCCGCTCCCTCATCCCAGATCCGTATATCCGTATACAGGGGATTCTGGAAGTATTCGCAGTGAATGGTTCCTCCCCGGGGGGAATGTTCCATGGCGTTTTTTATCAGATTCATCAAAGCCTCCATCGTCCACTCCATATCCCCCATAAATTCAGCACAGCCATTATACGGAATATCAGCCAGGATATTTTTTTCGGACATGAGTCCTTCCAGATTATCAACAGCCAGATTCAGCACTGTATAGACATCCACAGGGGAATGCTCCAGCTTAAGCGCCCCTGAATCGATCTTCGAGAGTGTCAGCAGCGACTCTTCCAGCCTGTTCAGGCGTGCCAGCTGATTCCGAATCGGCTTTGTATACTTTTGAGGCGCTTCTTTCTCCATAAGCTGCAAGGAGAGGAAGGCGGCGGTAATCGGCGTCTTAAGCTGGTGGGCGATATTGGCCAGATTTTCCGCAAAACGCTCTTTTGCTTTTATGGCCGTTTCCTTTGTCACGTAAAGGCTTGTAACCGTTTTATAGATCTCATCCTGCAGATGGGAAAATTCATCTTCCCTGGTCTGCACAATGGTCCCGGCCGTGCCGGTATTGACCTGTTCCAGGTATCTCGTCAAGCCGGATATCCTTGTGTGGCTGCGCCTTGTATCTGACCATGATGACGCAAGAAACGCTGTAGATATCAGAACCGCGACCATAATCGTCAAAAGAGATGATCTCTCACCGGTCTTGCCGGAGAAGTCACCCTTTGTATACCCGTATTGTTTCAAAAATTCATTTCCTTCTGGCCGCGATTCCGTCTGGGTCTGGTACTCTTTCAGGGCGGAAAGCAGCATTTCCTCTCCTTCCGGGTCGTTCTCCAGAATGATCTGGGACAGAGATGATATGCCGCTGAAAGTAGCCTGCTCATGCCAGCGCTGCCACATGCTGTTCAGAAACAGGACTCCTGCCAGACAAATCACCACTGGAAGCCAGACCGTCAACATCTGCTTCTTTCGTTCTATCATAGCGAATCCTCCATGCGGTATCCAAAGCTCCTGATGGTTTTCAGGCATGCGGGGTGACGCAGTTTCTCCCGCAGCCGCTTTATGGTAACGGTCAAAGTATTATCGTTCACATAACTTCCATTGCTGTCCCATACCTGCTCAAGAAGCTGCCTTCGCGTTACCGTTTTCCCTTTGTTTTCCATCAATAGCAGAAGGATCTGGTATTCCGGCTGACTTAAGGCGATCTCCGCATTGTCGCGGAAAACAGCCTTTTTCTCAGTATCAAGAATCAGGGAGTCGCAATAAAAGCAGGCATCCTTTCTCTGCCCGGCACGCCGCAGCAAAGCAAGGATACGCGAATGCAGGACTTCCAGTTCAAAAGGCTTGACAACATAATCATCAGCGCCATTTTGAAATCCATCGACTATATCGCAGGAATCCCCGCGGACAGTCAGGAAGATCACAGGCAGCTGGAGCCATCTTAACCGCAGCCAGCGGCACAAGTCATTTCCCTGGCCATCCGGCATGTTCCAGTCTAGCAGGATTATATCCGGCTGCCTCTTTCGAAGCGCCTGCTTCATATCCTCAATCATATGGAAAACAGTTACCTGGCATTCTGCCTGTTCCAGATATTCTTTTACCAGCTGCGCAATCGTCTCATCGTCCTCAGCATAATACAGATCAATCATTTTCCCATTCTCTCTTTCTATACCTTTTTCCGTCTTTGCAGATATCTCTTCTGGTATTTCAGGCCTGCATACTCTGTTATACGCTTCATATATACGGCATCACTGACACCGCCAGCCACACCGGCGATCGGAACGCCCGCAGGAATTTCATATAGAGAAGTCCTGTAGACAGCGAACCTGCCACTTCCTGAATCTGCTCCTTCTATGACCAGCTTTTTCTCAAAAAGTGTCATTTATACCTCCTAACTCTACAAATTCACACTATGGCTTATTATCAAGATATTATATCCCAATCCTCTGCCTTGGGCAAGTGCCAGTCTCGGGCAATCCGCAGTCTTAATACACAAAATAAACCGTAACTTGTATCTCCTTTACAAGTTACGGTTTCCCAATAAAATCCTTACTATTAAATTTCCCCGATCAGCATCGCGTCCCCGAAACTAAAGAACCGATACCGCTCTTTCACCGCCTCTTCATAGGCAGCCAGAACATGCTCCCTGCCCGCCAGCGCGGACACCAGCATGATCAGTGTGGACTCCGGCAGATGGAAGTTGGTGATCAGGCAGTCCAGGATCTTGAACTGGTAGCCCGGATATATGAATATCTCCGTCCATCCGCTGCAGGCTTTCAAATGCCCGGTCTCATCCGCCGCGGACTCTATGGTCCGGCAGCTGGTGGTTCCCACGCAGATGACCCTTTTCCCGGAATCTTTGGCACGGTTGATCTTCATCGCTGCCTCTTCGTCGATCTGGAAGAACTCGGAATGCATGTGATGCTCCGTGATCTCATCCACCTTTACCGGACGGAACGTGCCAAGTCCTACATGCAGCGTAATTCTTGCAATGTCTATGCCTTTTCGCTCAATCTCTTCGAGCAGTTCCGGCGTAAAATGCAGGCCGGCCGTAGGCGCGGCCGCGGAGCCGGTGTGGGTCGCATAGACCGTCTGATAGCGGTTCTTATCCTCCAGCTGATGGGTAATGTATGGCGGAAGCGGCATCTGGCCCAGCTTATCCAGAATCTCTTCAAAGATTCCCTCATAAGTAAACTGGATCAGGCGGTTTCCCTCGTCCACGATATCCACGACCTCGCCAACCAGAAGCCCTTCCCCAAAACTAATCTTCGTTCCTATCTTAGCCTTTTTTCCGGGCTTAACGAGCGTCTCCCATATATTATTTTCTTTACGTTTCAACAGTAATATCTCTATCTTGGCCTCTGTCCCGACTTTTGAGCCGATCAGCCTTGCCGGAATTACCTTCGTATCATTAATCACCAGGCAGTCTCCCTCATGCAGATAGTCTGTAATCTCTTTAAATACATGATGGGAAACAGCCCCAGATTCCTTGTCAAGTACAAGAAGCCTGGAGCTGGAACGATCTTCAAGCGGATCCTGGGCGATCAATTCTTCCGGCAATTCATAATAAAAATCCTGACGTTTCATAATATGAATCCCTTCTTTTCTTATTTATCTTCAGGCAGATCATCCTTGAATTTATCCTGCGCTGGCTTTGATCCGCCCGTCGGCGGCGTCTGCCCCGGCACTGGTCCATATCCCTGAGGCCCCGGATATCCTTGGGGCATCTGATATACAGGGAATACCTTGATCTTCTTAGCATAGATGACCCGGGTATCGCACAGCATATCATGGATGCCCCGCTTCTCCCTGTCAAATCCTACGATAATATAGCCGATTCCAATGGAAAGGCTGCAAAGGAACCTTCCCACAGTCTCCCGGTACACGACATCCAGAAGGCTCAGCCTCTGCCCCTCATCCACGCTCACTACCCGCAGGTTCATGGCTCTTTTCCCAAGCGTTGTTCCCGTAAGATAGGTGCACAGAATAAAGTACAGGACGTGGAATACATACAGCAGGATATCTTTTAACGTATACTGGAACAGCACATTTCCTCCAAGGGCCGTGCCTTCCAGTGCCGCAGTGATTCCGGATATGAACAGCCTTACAAACAGCAGCCCCGCAAACACGATCACGCTGTCGATACAATAAGCGGCCAGACGTGCCCAGAAGCCCGCATAGGATACTTCGGGCCTATTGCAATTGTTCTGCATAATACATCGGCACCCCGCTTTCCATGTCTGCTGCGGTTTCTTTCAGTATCTGGGCTTCTGACTTCGGTATCAGGTCTTTTACCTGGGCAAATAAGGAGGCAAAAACGCCGGATGGCCCCTCCAGCTCGTAGTAATTATTGACTCCCAATTCTTCACTCATGGCTGCCTGCATATCTTCAAATGAACTGATGGAATCAATCAATCCATTGTCAATCGCCTGTTCAGCGGTATAAGTGCGGCCGTCTGCCAGCCCTCTCACCGCCTCTTCGGACATGCCCCTGCCTTCTGCGACAATACTGACAAATTTATTATAGTACTCATCGACCTGCTCCTGATAGATTGCCATCTGCTCATCCGTCATCTGGGAACTGTCTTTATACTCGCCACTGGTTATGCTGAAGTATCGGATTCCCAGTTTCTCATAGAGCCCGGTCATATCAAACCCGGACATGATCACGCCGATGGAGCCTGTAACGGTATTGGAATTTGCATAGATCTTGTCGCTTGCCATAGATACCATGTATCCTCCGGACGCTGCATAGTGTGCCATATAATCCCAGACCGGGCGTCCTGTGGCTTCTTTGTAATCTTTCAACTTCAGATACAGTTCCTCGCTCTCGTAGACGGTTCCTCCCGGGGAATCCACATACAGAAGGATGCCCTTATTATTGGAGTCTTCCATCAGGTCATCAATGTACTCCATCGTCGTCTGGTGCTGATAGCCTTCCGGTATGTCGAATATGCCGGTACTGGCCTGCTCCTGAATGGTTCCTTCTACTCTTACGATCGCAATATAATCACTCAGCGGCGCGTTGAATCGGTAATCTCCTGTGAGTATCTGCCCTACGCTGTCATTTAGCATCTTCTGGGAAAATGTATTCGTCAGCACGCTGGATACTCCTACGGCAATAAACAAAACTGCTGCAATCACCAGGCCGATTATCTGTTTTTTCTTCATATTTTATCCCTCATCTTCTATTTGCGAAGTTCGATTCCCATGCCTTCCAGCTCTTTCAGGATTCTTTCCATTGCCTCAGTTACTTCTGCGTCTTCCAGAGTCTTATTCTTTGCGCGGAATACGATGGAATATGCCACGGACTTATATCCTTCTTTAATCTGCGCGCCTTCATAAAGATCGAACAGCGCATAGCTTTCCAAGTAGGCTCCGCCCTTTTTCTCAATCACTTCTTCTACCTGGCCGGCCAGGATCTCTTTCGGCATTACCATGCTGATGTCACGGTTTACTGCCGGGAACTTGGCAATTCCGGTATATTTCCTGTCAAATGTGGCTCTCTTTACGATCTCAGGCATATCGATCACTGCAATATACGCCTTGGTTCCGATTCCATAAGTATCGGCTACATCCGGATGTACTTCTCCGAGATATCCCACGACTGTTCCGTCATAGATGACATTTGCCTGGCGTCCCGGATGCAGATATGGCTTGCCCGCCTGTGGATCATAAGTCTCTTTTCCATGCATTCCCACTTTGTCAAAGAATTCCTCAATCACGCCTTTCATGCTGAAGAAGTCGCCATCTCCGTACATGCCCAGCGTAAACTGCATTCTTTCTTCTGGAAGTTCTGTAAGCGGCAGCGCCTTTGGAATGTATACATTTCCCAGTTCGTACAGCCTTACATCCTTGTTTCTTCTATTATAATTGGTAGCCAGCGACATCAGCATTCCATTCAGGGATGTGGTACGCATGATGCTGTAATCCTCTCCAAGAGGATTGATGATCTCTACGGTCTGGCGAAGCAGCGAATCCTCCGGTATCATCAGTTTATCGAACACTTTCGGACTCTCGAAAGAATAGGTCATACCCTGGCTGAATCCGCAGAATTCCGCGATATCGCGGGCTACCTCTTCTACTCTGAGCTTAAAGGAGAGTTTTCCTGTCGTAGCCTCCCCCCTTGGAAGGGTAGTAGGAATGTTGTCATAACCATAGAATCTGGCAACCTCTTCCGCCAGGTCAGCCACACGGAACAGATCATGGCGGAAGGTTGGCGCGATCACTTCATTGCTTCCCTCATCATAAGCCAGGCCAATCTTCTCAAAGTATCCGATCATTTCTTCTTTGGAGATATCCGTGCCAAGAAGATTGTTGATCGCGTCCGCGTCAAACAGAACTCTTACCGGCTCCTTCTTCTTGCCGTAAACATCTACCATTCCCCCGACAACTTCACCGGCTCCCAGTTCTTCTACCAGCTGGCAGGCGCGGTCGATTGCCGCCTGGGCGTTATTGGGATCCAGCCCTTTCTCAAACTTGCCGGAAGCATCCGTACGAAGTCCCACCTTTTTGCTGGACTTACGGATATTGGTTCCGTCAAAGCAGGCTGCCTCGAAAAGCATTGTCTTAACATCGTCTGTGATCATGGAGTTCTCTCCGCCCATGATTCCTGCAATACCGATGGACTTCTTGCCATCGCTGATCATCAGCACGGTGTCATCCATCTCCCTTTCCTGTCCGTCTAGAGTCGTAAATTTCTCGCCTTTGGCTGCCGTGCGGACAATAATCTCGCGGTCAGCGATCGTATCCAGATCATAGGCATGCATCGGCTGTCCGTATTCTTCCATCACATAGTTGGTAATATCCACCAGATTGTTGATTGGACGGATGCCTACGGATGCAAGGCGTCTCTGCATCCATTTCGGAGATGGCCCGATTTTGATATTCTTTACGACTCTTGCACAGTATCTCGGACACAACTCGCTGTCCTTTACAGACACCTTGATATAGTCGTTCACATCCTCATTATTGCCGGTTGCCGTAACTACCGGAGGATGGAATTCCTTTCCAAACGTAGCGGCTGCTTCCCTTGCAATTCCGATGACGCTGAAGCAGTCCACTCTGTTGGATGTGACTTCATATTCAAATACTACGTCATTAAGCCCCAGTGCTTCGATCGCGCTGCTTCCGACTTCTACATCATCCTTGAAGATATAGATTCCCTCTTCCGGCGCTTCCGGGTACATATCCCGGTCAGAGCCCAGTTCTTCAATCGAGCACATCATGCCGCAGCTTTCTATGCCTCTTAACTTTCCTTTTTTGATCTTAATTCCGCCCGCCACGCGGCTTCCAGGCTCATGTCCGCCTGCCACGCGTCCTCCGTCCAATACCACCGGCACTTTGTCGCCTTCATGCACGTTGTTGGCGCCAGTCACGATCTGTACGGACTCGCTTCCTATATTCACCTGGCAGATTATCAGTTTATCTGCATCCGGGTGCTTTTCTATCTTGTCAATCTGGCCCACCACGATCTTAGAAAGATCCGCGTCCAGTTCTTCATATCCTTCTACCTTTGTTCCGGATAAGGTCATTGCATCCGTATATTCCCGGGCCGTCACATCCAGGTCCGGAACATACGCTTTTATCCATGATAATGATGTATTCATCTTACTTCTCCCTCCAATTAGAATTGCTTCAAGAATCTGATATCGTTTTCGTATAGCAATCGCATATCGTCGATCTCATATTTTAGAAGGGCAATACGCTCCAATCCTACGCCGAAAGCGAAGCCGGTATACTCTTCCGGATCAATGCCGCACATTTCCAATACATGCGGATGCACCATGCCGCATCCGAGAATCTCGATCCATCCGGAGCCTTTACAGAAGCGGCAGCCTTTTCCGCCGCATTTGAAACAGGTTACGTCCACTTCGGCGCTTGGCTCAGTGAACGGGAAATGATGCGGACGGAACTTGGTCTTGGTCTCAGGGCCGAATAATTCTTTTGCGAATACTTCCAGCGTTCCCTTTAAGTCCGCAAAGGAAATATTCTTGTCAATGACCAGTCCTTCAATCTGGTGGAAGGACGGGGAGTGGGTCGCGTCCACTTCGTCAGAACGGAATACGCGTCCCGGGGCAATCATACGGATCGGAAGCTTTCCCTGCTCCATGACACGTGCCTGTACCGGCGATGTCTGGGTACGCAGCACGATATCTTTATTAATATAGAAGGTATCCTGCTCGTCCTTTGCCGGATGCCCGTCAGGAATATTCAGTTTCTCAAAGTTGTACAGATCATACTCCACTTCCGGGCCTTCCACTACTTCATACCCCATGCCAACGAAGATTCTCTCTACTTCTTCCAGCGCAATCGTATTCGGATGGCGGTGCCCCACCATATTCTTCTTCGCCGGAAGCGTCACGTCGATGACTTCCTGCTTCATCTTTTCTTCGCGGATAGCCCGCTCCATCTTTTTCTTGCTCTCTTCCAAGACCTTCTCGATAGACGCTCTTGTCTCATTCACAAGCTGGCCAACCTTAGGCCGCTCTTGCGGGGCAACATCCTTCATGCTTTTGAGGACCGCGGTAAGTTCTCCCTTCTTTCCAAGGAACTTCACGCGTACATCGTTCAGTTTTTCAGGCGCATCAGCTGCTTCAATGGCCTTAAGAGCCTCATCCTTGATGCTTTGTAATTTCTCTTTCATCATTTTTCTCCCTTTCTTATATATTCTCTTCTCTAGAACAACTCTCATCCTATGGCGGTGGGAGCCTTATCTCATTTCTAGATAAAAAAAACCTCATCCCAAAAGGGACGAGGCATAACCCGTGGTACCACCCTGCTTCCTGCGTGCTATCCTCACACAGGCACTCTCCGCATGCGTAACGTGCACCTACGGCATTTCCTACTGATCTTTCAAAAATGCAGCTCGCGCGGGAAATTCGATTGCCATCCGAACCAAAGGAAACTTTCAGCCGGGGGTCTCCTCTCTCTAATGGGAAATGGGTCTCTACTTACGCGGTCATTGCTTTTTATCTATGAATACTTAATTATTGTATCATAACAATTGGGGATGTCAAGAAATAAATTACAACTTTTCCCTGCCTTCCCCGGTAAACACCTTATCATACATCATCATATTCAGTTCCCCGCCAAGCAATATGCAGTACATGCAGAAATACATCCACAGCATGATGAGCACGATAGTGGTAAGGCTTCCATACATATCGGAAAACCCTTTGAATATATCTACGTATACAGAAAATATCCAGGATACGATCATCCATCCAATGGCCGCAAATACCGCCCCTGGCAGCTGCTTGCGCAGCTTGTCCTTCCTGTTTGGCAGGAATTTATAAATCAGGAGGCAGAAGACCATCAATACAATGGGGGTGATGATGGTACGCATAGCAATCAGTCTGTCCGCCAGATTCTTAAGAATAGGTACATGCGCCGCAATGAATATATTCAGCGTATTGCCAAATACGGATAGTACCAGCAGAAATATGATTACAAGTATGAACATCACCGTATAGATGGTTGCCCGGATTCTCAAGAATATATAATTACGTGTCTCATTACATTTATACACGCAGTTCAGCCCGGAGGTCATCGCAAGAACGCCTTTTCCGGCGGACCACAATGCCACTACCACTGTAATCGGAATGATTCCGGAAGATTGGTTGTACACCTGGTTCACAATCGAAGTAATCATAGAATCCACGGATGTAGGAAACACCTGAATCACGGCGGTCATGACATCCGCCTTGGTTACCGGGGTATACTGCACCATGGTAATCAAAAGCAGAATGATCGGAATCATGCACAGCATAAAGAAGTATGCGGACTGTGCCGCATACGCCCCTACGTGATCTTCCGTAACATCAGCAGTCATATTTAGGATCTTCTGATATATCTCTTTTAATCTTTTCATTGTACTCTCCCATATACTTGCCCTATATTCTACCTGATTTTTAATGGTTTGTCTATGGAAAGTAACTTAGAGCCTGTATTTAGGCTATATCATTCTACGGTAATGCCCGGGAAGAAAAGGGTAAGTATATCTATGTAAGTCTTGCCTTTCCTGGCCATCTCATTGGCGCCATTCTGGCTCATGCCTATACCATGCCCATATCCGCCGCCTTTTATAACAAATGTATCCCCCTCTTTCCCTATGGTAAAGAATGCGCTTGGCAGAAGCGCGGAACTCGCCACAGTGTTTCCATCCTGCTTCTGAATCTCATATCCGCTGCCTCCTAATGCCCTGCGGATCTTATTCTCCGTGTCCACCGTTACGCTACCCTTATCTCCTGTGGCGCATATCTGAAGCGCAACGCCTCCCGGCCCTGTCCTGGTCACCTCTACGTTTTGCAGCATGCCTACATCGGTTGCCGTATTAAGGCCTACCAGGTTGGAGAGAGTCTGTACCTGAATTCTGGCCTCCCACCGGTACCATGGCAGTTCTCTTTCATAGTCCCCCTCTTCGTCCTTTACCTCAACGGTCTGAAGATACTGGTTCTGCTCATTCGGTTCCGTCCCCCAGGCTTCCAGGCTTGTCGTTTTTCCACAGGAAGTGGAATAATAGTATGTAGTCACAATCTGACCGTTGAATCTTGCCACCTGCCCCTGCGTCTCATTCACAGCCTGGCTTGACGCCTCCTGAGCTTGGGAATTGCCATATACCTGGTAATCCGTGCTGTCGTTTACGTGCGCTTCGTATTCCGGGTACCCATACTCTGCCATCTGCTGATAGGCATAGCTTCTGGCGCAGACTGCCTGCGCTTTCAGCGCTTCCAGTTCATAGGATGCCGGCATCTCGCTGGGCACGACCTTGCACAGGTACGTTTCAACCGGAAGCTCATTGATGATGACAATACCTTCCGCCGTAGTCCGAAGTTCCAGCGTCCCGGCATAGGAAGGCACGCCGTATCCTCTCTGAATGCTATCCAGCGTAACCTCTCCCCCATCTTTCGCCTGAATGCGAATATTGCCCTTGGCAAACCGCTCGTCATCCGGCGCAAATGCCGCCTTCTGGCCTGGCTCGATCTCCTGCTGCTCCTCCCCGAAAGACAGAACCAAGCCTGCTGCCGATGACACTTCCACGCCCGGATGCACTATTCCTGCATGTCCGGTAGTCATAATAAGCACGCGAATGTTGGGATTATCCGTCAATTGCGGTTCTTGTCCCTCTTCTGCATGCCGCCCGGATGTATCCGGCTGCTTTTTCACCTTTTCTTCTTCCCGCAAGGTCAAGGAAGAGAGCAGGCCGCTGATAATCAGCAGGCTGGCTGCTATAGCCAGTCCATAGTATAAGTTTCTTCCCTTTGTCCATTTGTTCACGCTGCATAGCAGCCTGTTCCATCTATACTTATTCCGTCTGCTCTTATTCCAATTATATCGGTTCCGTCTATTTCGGCTCCACTTGTTTTGATTCAATCTATCTGTGCCCTCTTGTCCATGTCTTCTTCTAAATGTATGCTTAGCAGCTGTGGATTATGCACCGTCTCTGCCTCCCGAATGTCCGTCATTTTTCCTTGATAAACTTCCCGGCATCAGAAGAAAATACCAGCGCCAGTTTTTCCAATGCATAGCAACAAAAAGACAGCCGCAAAACGACTGTCCTTTATCTTTTGTATTTCCCCAAAATGCCGGTTTCTGTATTTTGACTCCTAGCCACAGCTAGGTGGGTGTCCGCATCTGTTTTTCTGTCTTCCCCTGCGATATCGGAGGCCTGACATATTACAGAGATATAAGAGTCCCGTTTAAAGTTTTGTAGGTTCAAAATTACAGAAGTTGTCGTACATCCCAGGTTTCTACTGGAATTATTATAACCCATTTCCATGGATTTTACAAGTCATTCTGATAAGCAGAATGTTCCAGTTCAATTAGTTTAATTCATCAACAACCTTCTGGATAGCTGCAAGCGCATCATCAGGAAGTTTGTCATAGCCTTCTTTTGCCGTCTCCAATGCCTTGATCTCATTGACACGGTCATTCATGCGGGCTTTCAGCTGCGTAACATATTCAGGATCATTCATGTCCGGAATGAATCCTTCCCAATCCAGTATCTCGATATCTGAAAATGGTCCCCACTTATGGAAATCTGCTTTTTTCTCTACAATTGTTTCGAGAATCCCTAGCGTATCCTTTGGCTGAACCTTTTTGCCCATGAAGTCTCCTGTATTAACGATATAGCAGTCTACATTCTTCTCTTCTACAAGTTTTTTGAACTTTTCATAATCGTTTGCCAGAGGATAGGTTCTGAATGGGTTCGCATATGGCACAACGACCAGTTTGTTAGGATCTACGCCAGGAGCAAGTCTCTCTGCGGAGGATCTCTTCGTTGCAAGGGTCGCTCCCATTACGGATGCCAGAGAAGCGCCTTTGAGTTTTACTACCGGTGGAATGGTCGGGTCTTTCATAATCCAGAAGATTGCGTTAACCGGAGCATCAATCTTATCAACGCGGTTTGGAGACCACAATTTGGACTTGATCGCCCGTCCGTTGCCATTTCTGATATCTTCCGTTACCAGCTGGATCTTTCCATCCTCATCCAATGTAGCAGAGCAGTTCTGAGCGGTCAGAAGATATTTATTGTCCTCGCATCCTGTCGGATAGTCTGCTGTCTTATCAAAATAGGTAGGCTCGATCGCGATAGATGCGCATGTATCCGTATTGATAATGAAAGCATCGTCGTGAAGTACCTTAATCTCATATTTTCCGCCATGCTTTGCATGTGTAAGCGTTGATTTTCCGGATCCTGACAGTCCGTATACGGATGCAACATAACTGCTTCCGTCCGGAAGTAAGTATTCTTTCTGTCCGCCATGGCAGGAAGCATATCCGTTACGGTTTGCAATTGCCCAAACCATGGTAAGGGTTCCTTTCTTATGCTCTCCGAAGTATCTCATGCCAAGGATGCATGCACAGTTAGTCTCCGTGTTGAAGTAGCACAGAGTCTTCTTTGCAGGATCGCTTAAGCAGTCGAAGCTGACGCCAGGCGCTTCCTTTGGTATCCACTGAGGATCAGAGAAGATATAGATGTCAGGCTCTTTGCCATCGCCGACCGGCTTTGACTCCTTATACATCTTTACATATTCATCTGACATATACTGGAAGTTCAGCATCCAGTTATACATGATGTTCTCTTCGCCTTCTGGAATCAGGAGGTGCGCTTTTACCATGAATTCCGGATCCAGTCCCGCATATACGGTTGCATGATACATCTTCTTAAAGCGGGATGTATAGATTGCATCCATAGCAACTTTATCCAGCGCGTCACAGTCTACTCCCGGCTCGCCTGCGATACGGCGGGCGGTAGCGTAACGGCCCGTAATTGCTCCGTCATTGAATAAAAGAACCTTTGCATCAGCATCAAGGCCAAATTCTTCTCCTCTATATACAGGCATGTCTGTAACTACGGTTCCTGGTGAATTCTTTGCCAGATTATATGCCTCTTTTAATGTGTTAACCGGTACAACATTATTTCCATAAAATGCTGCTTCGATAATAGATCTTGTCTTTGAGAATCCCGGCTTGCCTTTTCCTATTTCTTCAATTGGATAATACGCTTTTGTTGCCATATCTTCTTTTCCTCCTTAAAATTCGAAATTTGATTCATTATCTCATTTTTTCGCGCAAAAGTCAAGACTTTAACAATGTTTTAACGAAAGTTTATACTTTTTAGAATTCATTTACCAAATATCCGCGCTGAATAATTGTATAAAAAAATTGAAAAAATGCAGGATCTCGCAAATAATCCTGCATTTTTTCATCAAATGCCAAAATATTTTTTATTACACTTTCGTATCGCGGCGGCAAATCCGAAGAGGGCCAGGATTACGACTGTGATCATTACTATAAAGACCTTTGGAATCCTTTCTACATATATATTATACAAATCTACCGCTCCATAAACCGTAACTATGAATCCCAAAAGGAGCAGCGGCAGCGAGGCTTCCCTGCTATATCCTTCAAGATCCTTGCATTTTCCTGCATCCACGCCTTTCGGCAGAAGTATCGTCCGGTTGATAATTTTTTTATATTTCAGCATGAAAAATCCATACAGACAATAAATCCCACAGGCAAGCCCTATGAATCCAAATATTCCTTCAAACATCTAATGCACTCCTTTTACTATATCTTCAGTATGCCTTTCACCGTATCCTTCATCATGTCCACATCACATTCCAACGTATGAAGCACCTTTGCATCCAGTATCTCCTGAATTGCCTGCGGCATATCTACACGGGAAATTTCCTGAAGTTCTTTGAGCAGGCTGAATTCATCGGCTCCCTCGTATTTATCATCTATGGCTGTCATCACGCTTTTTACGAACTTATACGGGCTGGCAGTGGAGGCGATCACGCACTTCTTATCATCCTTGCTTTCTTCCCTGTAACTGCGGCATACATAGGATGCCACAGACGTATGAGTATCCATGACATAGCCCGTCTCCTCATAGACCGCCTTGATGTTCGCGGCTGTCTCTTTTTCATCCGCGTATCCTGCTGCAAAATCCGCAAGACGTTCCTTCATATCCTCTGTGATCGTATAACTTCCATCTGCTTTCAGTTCTTCCATCAATGCCTTCGTCTTTTCCGAATCCTGGCCAGCCACCAGATATATCAATCGCTCCAGATTACTGGAGATCAGGATGTCCATGGATGGAGATGTGGTCAGCACGAATTCCCGATTCTTATCATAGGTTCCGGACTCAAAGAAATCAAAGAGCACCTTATTTTCATTGGAGGCACAGATCAGCTTCTCTATCGGAATCCCCATATTCTTTGCATAATATGCTGCCAGAATATTTCCAAAATTACCGGTAGGCACTACCACATTGATCTTCTCGCCGTCCTGTACCTCATCGTTGGCAAGAAGTTTGGCATAGGCATAGACATAATAGACGATCTGGGGAACCAGCCGTCCGATATTGATGGAATTAGCGGAGGAGAACTGATATCCCTTGCCGGCCAATTCCTTTGCCAGCTCCACGTCTTCAAACATGGCCTTGACGCCACTCTGCGCATTGTCAAAATTACCGTGAATCGCGACTACATCTACATTCTTTCCTTTTTGAGTGACCATCTGCAGTTCCTGCACTTTGCTGACGCCGTTCTTTGGATAGAATACGATAATCCTTGTCCCTTCCACATCCGCAAACCCAGCCATCGCTGCCTTTCCGGTATCTCCTGAGGTTGCCGCGAGAATTACGATCTCCTTGTCAGCCTGATTCTTCCTGGCCGATGTGGTCATAAGATGCGGCAGAATAGACAGGGCCATATCCTTAAAGGCGATGGTCGCCCCATGGAACAGTTCCAGATAGTATGTATCCTTAATCTTTACTAAGGGCGCAATCTCTTCCGTATCAAACTTGCTGTCATACGCCTTATTGATACAGTCTTTCAACTCTTCTTCTGTAAAGTCCGTCAGGAATAACTTCATGACCTCATAGGCGGTCTGCTGATAGGTCATATCTTTAAGTTCATCCAAAGAAATATCCAGTTTTGGTATTTCCTCCGGCACGAACAGTCCTCCGTCCGGCGCAAGTCCCTTAAGAATTGCTTCAGAAGCCGTCACTTTTCTATCTGAATTTCTAGTACTTTTGTAATGTAGATTCATCTCTTTTCACCCTTCTATTATACTTTAATTTGCTTTCCTGAACAGAATAAAAAGTACAGCGCTGATCGCCATCAATATCGGATAGAACAGATATGGCATGATATTAAACGGCGTCAGCCCAGTAAGACTGGCTGCCGACAACAGCTGAGCGCCATATGGGATCAGTCCCTGCCCCACGGAAGTAAAAATATCCAGCAAAGACGCAGACCTTCTTGGAGATATCTCAAACTCATCGCTGATTTCCTTTGCGATAGGTCCTGCCATTACGATGGCAACCGTATTATTAGCCGTACACATATCAACCAGAAGCGACAATCCCGCAATGCCGACCTCGCCGCCGCGCTGCCCTTTGATACTCTTCTTGATCAGATTCAATATAAACTGTATTCCCCCAAATTCCTTAACCAGCGACACAATACATGCCACCACGATCGAGATTACGGTGATATCATACATCCCCGTAACTCCCTCGCCCACAGAAGAGAACATCTCCCCGACCGCCAGGCTGCCCGTTGCGACTCCCACGATCAAGGATATCACCGTTCCTCCGATGAGGACCACGAATACATTGATTCCAATCAGCGCGCCAACCAGTACCAGTATATATGGCAGCACCCGGAATATATTGTATGTCAGTTCTTCTGTCAGTTTAAAATTCGCATTCCTGGTAATCACCAGGAATATTATGATTGTGATAATAGCAGCCGGAAGCACGATAAAGAAGTTCTCCTTGAACTTATCCTTCATCTCGCATCCCTGCGTCTTTACCGCGGCAATCGTCGTATCCGATATCATGGACAGGTTATCGCCGAACATTGCCCCGCATACAACCGCTCCGATACAGATAGCCAGGGAGAACCCTGTCTTCTCGCTGATGCCTACTGCTATTGGGGCCAATGCCGCGATCGTCCCCATGCTTGTCCCCATTGATACGGAGATGAAGCAGCCAATCACGAACAATCCCACTACCGCCACTTTTGCCGGAAGTATGGAAAGGCCCAGATTAACTGTACTTTCCACGCCCCCTGCAGCCGTGACCGCGCCGGAAAATGCTCCGGCGCTAAGGAAGATTAGGCTCATGGTAATAATGTTCTCATCTCCCACACCTCTTGATATAATGCTGATCTTTTCTTGAAAACTTAAGCCTCTGTTCTGGATAAAGGCCACCAGAAGCGCAATCAAAAAGGCTACGATTGCAGGCATTGCATAAAAATCCCCCGTGATAATTCCTGACCCAAGGAATATTACAAGAAATACTCCTATAGGCAGGAGTGCTGCTCCATTTCCTCTCTCATTTCCCATACCTATGTACTCTCCTATCCTTTTTTCTTACTGTTAGTGTAATTCACCAGACCGCCGGCCGCAATCAGATTCTGCATGAATTCCGGAAATGGCTGTCCTTTATACTGCGCGTCCTTTGTCTTGTTATAGATGATTCCGCTGTCAAAATCCACTTCCACTTCGTCGCCGGCTTCAATCCCTTCTGCCGCCTCCGGACACTCGATGATCGGCAGGCCTATATTAATGGCATTCCTGAAAAAGATGCGCGCGAATGTCTCAGCGATCACACAACTAACCCCTGCCTCTCTCAGGCAGAGAGGCGCATGTTCTCTGGATGAGCCGCAGCCAAAGTTCTTTCTCGCCACGATCATGTCTCCCGGCTGTACCTTCCCGGCAAACTCCGGATCAATATCAACCATAGCATGGGTAGCAAGTTCTTTTCCGTCAAAAGAATTCAGATACCTGGCTGGAATAATTACGTCAGTGTCTACATTGTCTCCATATTTAAATACTTTTCCTGATGCTTTCATTATCTGTCACCTACTTTCTCTGGATTCGCAATACATCCCGCGATCGCGCTGGCCGCTGCCACTTCCGGGGATGCAAGATAGATCAGGGAATCTACGTGCCCCATTCTTCCGACAAAGTTCCTGTTTGTTGTAGAGACGCACTTCTCTCCTGCTGCCAGGACGCCCATATGGCCTCCCATGCAAGGTCCGCAGCTTGGCGTATTGAACGCGCATCCTGCATCAATAAAGATGTCTACCAGCCCTTCTTTGATACACTGCTTATAGATCTTCTGTGTCGCAGGAATGACCATGACACGAACATCTGGATGTACCTTCCGCCCTTTAAGCACGGCCGCCGCTCTTCTCATATCCTCCATTCTTCCGTTGGTACAAGAGCCGATGACTACCTGATCAATCTTAATTGGCTCCATTGCCTCTATTTCATCGATCGTCTTTGCATTTCCCGGAAGATGCGGGAATGCTACCGTAGGGCGGACCTTCGCCAGATCTACTTCCACTACCGCGTCATAGTCGGCATCTGCATCTGCCTCGTAGATCTTGTATTCTTTATCGGAATGTTCCTTCATATATTCCTCGGCCTTTTCATCGACCAGAAAGATTCCATTCTTTGCACCTGCCTCAATCGCCATATTTGCCATGGTAAATCGATCATCCATGGTTAGACTTGCAATGCCGTCTCCTACAAATTCCATTGATTTGTACAGTGCGCCGTCCACGCCGATCCTTCCTATAATATGGATGATGATATCCTTGCCGCTTACATATGGCCCCGGCTTACCTGTAAGCACGAACTTGATCGCGCTTGGCACCTTGAACCACAGTTCCCCGGTAGCCATTCCTGTCGCGATATCCGTCGTCCCTACTCCGGTAGAAAATGCCCCCAATGCTCCATATGTACAAGTGTGGGAATCTGCGCCTATAATGCATTCTCCTGCCACTGTAATTCCTTTTTCCGGCAGGATCGCATGCTCGATTCCCATCTGTCCCACTTCATAATAATGCGTCAGACCCTGTTCTTTCGCGAACTCGCGGATGGATTTGGAGTTCTCGGCGGATTTGATGTCCTTGTTCGGCGTAAAATGATCTGGTACCAGAATCACCTTATCCTTGTCGAACACTTTATCTGCCATCTGCCTGAATACAGGAACCGCCATAGGCCCTGTAATATCGTTTGCCATAACCACATCCAACTTCGCCTCGATCAACTGTCCGGCTTCAACGCTGTCAAGTCCCGCATGGGCTGCAAGAATCTTCTGTGTCATTGTCATTCCCATAACTACTATGCCTCCTTATTTCACTAAGTCTTACAGGATATTCTAACACAGATAAATATGGCGGCGCAAGAAAGAATCAGCAAGAGGATAAGAACGCTTAGGTTTTCCTTATCTCCTGTCTTGACGGATGGGGTTTTTACGATTGAGGCTTCTGTCATTTTCGGCTGTTCTTTCGGTTCTATTTCCGGCTCCTTTTTGGGAACTTCAGGCTTTTCCTCTTCTGGCTTGTCAACGACCACGATTTCCTTGTCTTTCTTCTCCTCCGTGTTATCCGAGCGCACTACCACTTCATTCTCGATTTCTTTCCCTATCAGCGCTTCATCCGTGATGGCTACCTGGTATTCTACAATATATCTTTCTTTGGATTCTATCCCTTGCAGGAATTCTCCAGCGTGTATGGTATAGGAATTACCTGAAACAGCAATGACTGCGTCAGATATGACGCTGTGATTCTCATCAAGCAGCGTAATAGAATGCTTCTGGAGTTTGACTCCTTCCGTCAGAATGGTATCGGTTATGACTACGTTTTTGGCCACCGCATCCTTCACCTGCTGGGTGACATCTATCGAATACGTGATAATATCTCCCACCTTATACTTCTTCTCCCCCTTGTCTGCTTTCTTATCTACCACGATTTCCGGACGTGGAATCCATCTTACGTTCATCTGCACCGTCCCTGCCTCCACGGTTGCCAGATGGCCTGTACCTACATCCTGGCTTCCGCTGCCTGTCTTTACCACCAGAGTACGCCACGCCTGGTCAAGGGTTCCTTTTACCTGACCGCTTGACCAAGTCTTTCCATTGTCATATGTTACATCTGCTGCAAGATAGAACCGCTCGCCTCCATGGACGGCCGCACGAATGGTTTCCCTGACATTCCTGGACTCATTTACCAGGGTCATTCCTTCGGGCAGGGAAAAGACCAGCGAATTCGTCCCATCTCCATTGCAGATGACAGATGATGTCCTCTGCCAGCCTTCTTCTTTGCTGAAATACGCCGTCAGTTCCGTATCCGACAGAGAGATGTCCGTACTGGGAATCTGCGGCCATCCCCTGATCGCATCCGTAAATTGAATGACTGCGTTACGGATATCCTCGTTCAGTCCGATAAATCCTGCGCTTTGCGGATTACATCCGTCGTAAATGTAGGACAGTATGCAATGGGACAGGCAATATGCCCGTTCCGGCTGATCCCAGCCTCCATTCAGCGATGGCTTCATATAAGCCTCGTAACCCGGTCCCCCATAGACATAATACATAGCCTTCCCCAGCAATTGCGTCGGGTCTATCTCTTCAGACGGGTAATTCCCATTCCCCGGCGATGCCATATCCGGCTCGAGGCAATATGCCAAATTGCCGTTAACGTAGTAGTAATGGGTCGAGTATCCCATATATTGGACTGCTTCCCCTTGCACAAGCTTTGCCTCGCTCGCGTATACCGTCATCTTGCTGCTCTTTCCTGCGATTATAAGTATCAGGCACGACAATAAGGCCCCAAAAAGCAGGACTTTGCTACTTCTTCCTTTCATAATTAACTCCTTTCACGTACGAAAAATAAACAAAAAGTTACAAACTTTCCGCCCCTCCTTTCCTTATTGTTCTTTGCTCGTTTTGGAATACGGGAATGACTCTTCCCTACGGGGATACCCCATTGAATAGAAATCTTAGACGAGTGCAATTATCATATACATATTTGCGTCATTTGTCAATACGAAAAAAGAAACCGGTTATTTCCGGTCTCTTTTCAGTCGATGTTTCATCGCATCCAGTAGTTCCCTGTGATTTCTGGATTCCATCTTTGGGAACGCCTTCATAAGACGGACGGAGACCTTGGTGCTGCGGCCTGCCAGTTCTGTATACTTTTTCTTCAATTCTTCTATGCGGGCCTTCTGCTCTTCGGTGGCTGCTTCAATCCTTTCCCGAAGTTCAGACGCAGCCTCCAGCTTCTCCTTAAATTCGCTGGACGCTGCAGCCAGCATCTTTTTCTTTTCCTCCTGGAACTCCAGCGTATCCATAACGCTTTCGTATATATTCTCCCCTACCTTGTCGGATACTTCCCGAAGTTCGGCAGCAATCTTTTCCATTGCATCAAGCCGCTTGTTCAGTTTCAATATGCCGGATGCAGTTACATACAGATCCACAAACAGCACGACCGCAAGTATTATCGCGATCACAATCCCCAGGGTTACGGGAATAAAAGAAAGCGCCTTGTATATCAGCGGATGGATCACTTTGACAATCGCCACGCAAGCCACACCCCAGATCAGAGAAAACAAAAGGCAGACGTAGCCTCCGATATTCAACGGCTGGTTGGAATAGTCCCACCATTTATGATGAAATATCTTATCCATGAGATATCCGGTCAGCCATTCAATAAACGTTACCAATATGGTTGACGCAGCATACAGCAGGATCAGGCTTTCCTCCAAAGGGGTAAGAAATGATACGACTACGCTGACCCCCACTCCATATATGGGACAGATCGGACCATTAAGAAATCCTCTATTTACGAACTTCCCTTGCTTGAAGGCCGCAAACGCCACCTCTGTGCACCATCCAAAAAACCCATATGTAAAAAAGTATAGAATGAAATAGTATATTTCCATAAGTAAGACTCCATCTTCATTATTTTCTAAATTACAGTATACTTCACATTGCCATCAGCGTCAAATAGTGATATTATGTAAAAGGATAATAGAGAATAATTATCAATAACATTACGAAGGAGCACATGCTATGACGCTGAAACAAGGGAAAAACAACCACACTTACCGAGTCCGGTCTATCGACATAGAAATGCAGTTGGAGCGGCGCCTGGAGGCTCTGGGGCTGACGGAAGGATCCCTGATTACCATATTGAATAATGATAAAAAAGGATCCCTTACCGCAAAATTCCGGGGCACCCGCTTCGCTTTCGGCAGACGGATCGCTGATCATATTGAAGTGATGGAGGTGCAGGCATAATGGGTAATATCATTAATGTAGGGTTCATCGGCAATCCCAACTGCGGCAAGACTACTCTCTTTAATGCATTTACAGGAGCCAACTTAAAGGTTGCCAACTGGCCCGGCGTCACAGTCGAAAAAAAGGAAGGCAAGGCCATGTATAAAAACCAGGAGTTCAAGCTCATCGATCTCCCAGGCATCTACAGCCTGACCTCCTATACAATGGAAGAGACCGTCTCCCGCGAATGCATCATGAGCGATGAGGTGGACGTCATCGTGGATGTCATCGATGCCTCCTCACTGGAGCGCAACCTCTATCTGACCCTGCAGTTAATCGAACTGGGCAAGCCAGTCGTTCTGGCCCTTAATATGATGGATATTGTGGAAGAACGTGGAATGGAGATCGACCTTCACCGTCTCCCCGAGATGCTTGGGGTTCCTGCCATTCCAGTCTCTGCCCGCAAGAAGACCGGACTGTCCATACTCATGCACGCAGTCGCACACCATAAGGAATATGCAAAGCAAGGGCCCTTCATCCATCATCATGATGGCCGTCATTCTACCCATAAGCATAACCATCATGACGAGTA
This sequence comes from [Clostridium] scindens ATCC 35704, assembly GCF_004295125.1. NCBI lineage: Bacteria > Bacillati > Bacillota > Clostridia > Lachnospirales > Lachnospiraceae > Lachnoclostridium > [Clostridium] scindens. The sequence goes on from NZ_CP036170.1 coordinate 167,045, forward strand.
TGCCATGGTCTATAAAGACTACATAGAAGACAAGATTGATATTATCATGAATGAACTTGAGGAAAACTATCCTGACATCCAGAATGCCCGCTGGCATGCCATCAAGCTTCTGGAAAAGGACAAGAATGTTGCGGCCCGCCATCCATTAGATCTTGGAGATGTCATTGACCGCAGTTATGAAAAGGACATTATCAATCAAAAATATGATTTTATAGAAGAAATTATCAGCGAGGTTCTGGTAAATAAATCCCAAAAAGAAGCATCCACCGACAAGATTGATCATTATCTGACCCACCGATGGCTGGGGCTTCCCATCTTCCTTGGCATCATGGCGCTGGTATTCTTTCTTACATTTACCATTGGAGACTGGCTAAAAGGCTTTTTCGAGATTGGGCTTGACCAAATCTCTTCCATGGCCTCCAGCGGCCTTGAAGCGCTTCATGTCAATGCCATGCTGCAGTCTCTTATTATAGATGGAATTATTTCGGGCGTAGGCGGGATCCTGACATTTCTTCCCAATATATTTATCCTCTTCCTCGCACTTGCAATTCTGGAAGACAGTGGATATATGGCCAGGGTTGCATTTGTCATGGATGATATCATGAGCAGGCTGGGGCTGTCCGGCCGTGCTTTTCTTCCGCTGCTTCTTGGATTTGGCTGTACTGTGCCCGCAGTAATGGCTTCCAGGGCGCTGGAGCATAAGAGAGACCGCTTTAAGACGATCCTGGTAACGCCCTTTATGTCGTGCAGCGCAAGGCTTCCCATATACGTGCTGTTTTCCTCCATGTTCTTTGGAAAGTACGCCATGCTGGTATGCTATTCCATGTATCTGCTGGGAATCCTGATCGCCATCGGCATTGCCTATATCCTTTCAAAAATTGATGGCAGCAAGGCCGAGCATGCGTTGATGATCGAACTTCCGGAATACAAATCTCCTAACGCGCGTACAATAGCAATCTACGTATGGCAGAAAATCAAAGATTACCTTACCAAAGCCGGAACCGTAATCTTCATTGCCTCTGTCATCATGTGGGGCATCTTAAACTTTGGCCCGAATGGATATGTAACGGATATCTCCCAGAGTTTCGGCTCCCTTGTCGGAAAAGCAATCGTTCCTCTTTTCGTGCCTGCCGGCCTTGGCTATTGGCAGATCATCGTGGCGCTGATCGCAGGAATTGCAGCAAAAGAGGTTGTGGTATCCAGCTGCAGCGTACTATTCGGCATTCAGAACATCACCACCGCCCACGGCATGAATGCCATGGTGGCCACTTTAGGTTCCATAGGCTTCGGCGCTGCCAACGCTTATGCCTTGATGGTTTTCTGCCTGCTCTATGTTCCTTGCACTGCTACGATCGCCACCATACACAGAGAACTAAAGAGTTGGAAATCCACATTTGGCATCATTCTCTTCCAGCTGGCGGTCGCATGGATAATGAGTACCATCGTTTACCATATCGGGCTCTTATTCTAAATCAAGACCATTCAAACTAAAAAGATAAAAATCAAGAAGAACGGTTATGCCGCCTGCACGCTGGCTATGCCTGTTCTTCTTATTTCTTCTTGCTTATCTTATTTCTGTAGATACTGTATCTCTATAGGATCAATGGGGTCTACCGGATTCTCGACTTGTCCCTTTAATTTTCTCTTGTGACGTTTTAGCAATTCTCCGCCTTTGTTATAAAACCAGAACGAATATACCAGCAATTTATTCGCTTTCCCCATCTTGTCCTTGGTCGTCTTTCCGTAGAGGACGCCTCCTGCCTCTACCGGGGCCTTACGGCGGATCAAAGAAATCAGTTCCGTCTCGCATGTGACATACTCTGGAATCTCCGTATACGCCTTTCCCACGCAATCCAGCTTATGGGCATCGCTTCCCCCAATTCCTGGCTTCTTATACTTGCGTGCCAGTTTCATGGCTCCTTCGTTTGATTCTTCGGACTCGCAGGCATTAAATGCCTCGATAAAATCAAACCGCTTGATAACTTCCGGCGATTTATAAAACTTCTTTGTATTTGTAAAACTCAGATATTTTTCCCCGCATGGATGGGCCGGTCCAAGAATCCCTCCATGGCGGTGTACGAAATCTATCAGCACTGACACAGGCATGCCTCTTAATTCCAGCAGCCTCATCTTAACGCCCTCAGGCATGATACAGATAATATGGCCCGCGTCACAGGTATCATACTCGATCCCTTTGAGCACCACAAAATCTTCGTGAGCCTTGCCTTTCATATTGTACTTCCAATGCCGATATCCTTTATAAGTATCATGGTCTGTAATCAGCATTCCGTCAAAGCCATTCTCTTTTAATTTCGTAATATATTCATCCAAGCTTACCTTGCTGTCAATAGAGCCTTCTTTTACATGACAATGCATATCTAATTTCATAAGTAAGCCTCCTTTATGCTATTCTTAGGATTATTATATCACATTTGGCTCAAAATACAACCAAGGCGGCCGCTCTTGGGTTATATTACCTTCATAGTATTGATAGAGTATCTCACCAGCGCCGCGCATAGAATCCATACGGCCATATAGAGAAATCCCGGTGCATCCGTCTCTGCGAAACTGTATAGGATCATTGCCAATACCTGAAGAATAATCCCCGCAAGCATCAAAAAAATTCTTGTTTTTTTATACATAATAAAGCACCTCTCCTTCTATAGACTTTACTATATCAGGGGAGGTGTGTCATAAACAGGACTCCTTAAATGTCCTCTTCAATTATTTCAATATCATCATCGCTTTCTTCTTGCGCAGAAACTTCATCTTCCTCATCTTCTTCCAGGATCATCCTTGCTTTTTCAACTTCCGACTCCCTGGAAACCTCTTCTTTCACCTTTTTGGAATACACTTCTTCCTTCTTACCAATTTTTCTGGAATGCATCATAAACTGAACAATAATTCCTGCTACTGCCAGAACGATGCTGATTCCATATCCTACCAGATTATTCTTCTCCATGCCTATCAATGATGCTGCCGCCATGCCCGCGCAAAAGCCTCCGGATATTCCGGTAACGACAACAACGATGGGCTCTATGTAAAGAACAGACAGCACTGCCAATACAACTGCAATCCCAATGCATATAATATACATTATCATAGATGATGGATTGATCACTACCGCGCACACGCCGAATCCATAGCACAATACCAGCAAAAATATACCAATCTTGCGCAAGAATATGGATAACAGCCCGATGATTACCGCGCCCGCCAGTAACGCGATCAAAAATGTGGTTCCTGTAAGCCCCATAGCTACAGCCGCGGCAACTCCCGCCACTGCTCCCAGCACGAACCCCACGATCGCCGCCAGCAGCCTCATTAACTTCAACCCGAACAGGCAAATCAAAAGCCCTACCACAAACGTTACGATCAAGACGGCCATACTTGGCCGATAGGTACCTGCCAAAAATATGCTGCTGTTGTCTCCAACCTTGCCTATCAGTTCATTTCCCATACTCATTACTTCATCCATATCTTCTGTCTCCTTTGTCCCTTGTCAATTATTAGTTAGAATCCATAATTCTCCCGGGAAGGCCTGCTACTCCCTTGCATTCCTCCCGAGCGATACCATTATAGCATCTTTTTTAGTTCCTGTAACCACAAAAATTATCCCTATGATAGCGTTCCATAATACAACAGTAAAGATGGGCATCAATTATATGAAATAAATGACACCCATCTTTACTTTGATTCTTCAATCATTCTTTTACCTCTTTCTTTTGGTAAAGTTTTTTACTGATTATTAATCAGTTTGGATAGTTTAATTTTTTGGTGGTCCGTACCTTCCTTTCTTAAACTATATCTTATTGAACTTTAAATACTGTTTTGTATTCTCCCTTCAATAAGTTGTGATCTGATAGATATGTACAATATCTTCAAATCTGTAATAATAAACTCATCTCCAACAAATGTTTTATCTGTTTTCTTATCTTGTTTATTATTTATGTCATTATAATATCACCTAATTCTATATTTGTCAATATGTTCTTATATTATTTTTTAATTTTCTGTTAATTTACTTACTATAAAGAAAGCGCGGATTCAATGCAGCCGGTGGTTTCTTGTAGTAAGCATAGGTCAGGATCTTGAACGTGGTCTTAGGATCCACTGCCGGATTTCCGCCTGCTCGCCGAAATGGATTTCGGGCTCTTCGGGGTCCGTTTTCTGTTTTTAGACATAAAAGGGGAGCCGTTGCTCCAGTAGATTATTCATCTACTTTTGCAACCGCCCCTACTCTTTTAACGTAAATTTACCGCAAATCCTGCTCCTCCGGAACGATAATCAAGTCTTTGGTAAAGTGGTTCAACACCTCGCAGCCATCTTCTGTAATGATCACGAGGTCTTCGATACGGACGCCGATCTCTTCATCCGGAAGATAAATGCCCGGTTCCACAGAAAAGCACTGGCCAACCTGAATAATATCCTCATTGATAGAAGATACATCGCCAAATTCGTGATCCTCCATACCGATAGAATGACCCGTTCTGTGTGTAAAATACTTGCCAAATCCTTTTTCTTCAATATAATCTCTGCACGCAGCGTCCACATCACACATTCTGTTGCCTGGCCTGGCCGCTTCCAGCCCTCTCCTCTGCGCTTCTTTCACTATTTCGTATACTTCTCTTGCCCTGTCAGATACTTCGCCAATAAAAACGGTTCTTGTCATATCCGAGCAATAGTTATCAAGAACGCCGCCGATATCCAGCACTACAGAATCCCCGCGTTTGCCCTTGGTGTCATTCGTCACATGATGCGGATCCGCCCCGGATTTGCCATAACAGGTAATCGGATCAAAAGACACGTCCGAATGGCCCGACTTCTTATACATATCACGAACGATGGCGTTCAGCTCCAATTCCGTATAGCCCTTTACAACCAATGGAATCAACTGCTCCATAATCTTATCATTTTCCAGGGAAGCTTTTCTCATCAGTTCCTGCTCATGCTCATCTTTAATCATTCTTACATAATCAACGATCAGCGAACCATTGACGAATTTGCTTCCCGCCCCTAATTCCTGAAGTCTGAGAAGGAACTTTGACGGCCATACCTTATCAACGCCGACAATCTTGTCTTTCTCGACAAACTGACTTAAAATTTCAACGCCGTCCTGGATATCGCTGTACCATACAAGCTCTACTCCCAGGTCTTCGTCCTGTGGAAACAATTCATTAATAACCAGCTTATGATTTCCATTGACATTCAGGTAGAGAACTAACATTCTTTCGCCCGGTGCAAACTTTTTCCCAAGCAAATAATAAATTGCCAGCGGATCCGACATGATAAGCTGCGGTACGTCGTGCTCTTCCATCGATTTTAGAATTCTGCTTAATTTTGCTTCGTCCATCATAATAAACTTTCCCTCCTAATTGTGTTATGCATGATACATTTTATGTATTGTACATTTTTACCTTACTTTTTTAATTGTAGTATAGTATTCATTATGCACTTTGTCAACCTGACGCCGCACTAAATGGCTCTTGTATACTGTTTCAGCCATTGTCTTTCTTCTTCTGTAAGATGCGGTCCGATCTTTTCGTACACTTCCTGGTGGTAACGATTGAGCCATTCTCTTTCCGATCGGCTCATCTCTTCCGGATCGATGCCGTCCAGGTCAATCGGAGCAAAGGTGATCGTCTCAAAGTGCATGAACTGCCCGTATTTATTCTTCACCCCTTTTCTTACGATAAGTTCATTCTCAATGCGGATACCAAACTGACCGTCCTCGTAAATGCCGGGTTCATCGGTAATAACCATGCCTTCCTCTAATTGATGATGTTCATTCTTACTTGGAACTACATACCAGCGGAAACCGGTCGGCGGCTCGTGTACATTGGCAAGATAACCCACGCCATGTCCCGTACCGCACTGATAATCAAGGTCAAGATCCCAGATTGGTTCTCTTGCCAGGACGTCGAGATTATATCCATAGCATCCATATAAGAATTTGGCGCGGGATAAATTCATCATAGCGCGCACAACCGCCGTAAAATATTTCTTCATCTGCCGGTCAACAGAACCCAGTACAAAGGTTCTTGTAATATCTGTCGAACCTTCATAATATCCGCCGCCTGTATCATTTAAGAAAAAGGCGCCCCCTTTTAACGGTACGTCGGACTCTTCACACGGAGAATAATGCATCATAGCCGCATGGTCTTTATAGGCGCAAAGCGGTTCAAAACTATCGCGGATGTATCCGTCTTGTGCCGCACGTAAAGCGGTAAGCTTGTCAATAGAACTTAATTCTGTAATCACCTCTTTATCATAGTGATTCTTAACCCAATACATAAATTTGGTAACTGCAACGCCGTCTTTAATATGGGCGGCCTTGATATTATCAAGTTCGGTATCGTTTTTCATCGCTTTCATAAGGATAGTCGGATTCGCCGCTTCCACTATGTTACAGGAAATATTTTTATAAAGCGCATAGTTCATCTTCATCGGATCGATCAGAAGCGTCTCGGAAGCGTCAAGCTTTTGGATATCCTGGTAAATATCATTGTAAGGATGAAGCGTTACCTTTGCTTTTTTGAATTCATTAAGAATCCGGTCGTTTAATTTTTTCTCATTTACATAGAGTTCTACACCATCCATTCTTACTATGGCATAAGAAAGAAGCAGCGGGAAGTAATCGATATCGTCGCCGCGGACATTAAGAAGCCAGCATATATCGTCAAGGGATGCGATCGCATGAACGGTAGCGCCGTATTCCGCCATGGCCTTACGTACGCGCTCCAATTTTGACGCAATGCTTGCTCCGGTATATCTTTCTTCCAGAAAGAAAGCGGGTTTATCGGACAACGCCGGCCTGTCCTGCCAGATGGCATTGATAAGATCTTCCGAATAATGAATCTGAATCCCTTTGGAACCCAGCGCCACTTCATATTCCTGGCCTTCGCCCATGGACAGAACCCGCCCGTCGAAGGCAACCGTTCCGCCGGACGGAACCACATCCGAAAGATATTCTGTAATAGTAGGCGTATCGCCGACAAACATCTTCATCAAGCGGACGCCGGTTCCTGCCAGTTCCTGCTCCGCCTGGAAGAAATAACGCCCGTCCGTCCAAAGGCAGGCATCGTCCTGACATATAACGGCCGTTCCGTAAGAGCCGCTAAATCCGGTAATATATTGTCTTGCTTTAAAATGCTCTCCCACATATTCGCTTTGGTGAAAATCCGCAGTAGGCACAACATAAGCAGAAATACTCTTCTCTGCCATAAGCGCGCGAAGACTGGCAATTCGTTCTGATACTGTCATGATTCAAAACCTCCTCTTAAAAACATAGAATTCAAAAGTTATTATGTGAAAAAGAGACCGCTGACGCAATCTCTTTTTCTCTTTCTATGAAGTTGTTGATTATTGGGCTTTTTCCATCTCGTCCAGTTTTCCGCTGCACGCCCAGAGAATAATGCCAAGAATAATAATGACAATCGCTAATCCGCCGTAGCCCATAGTAAAGTCCATACCCTTAAGCCATGCATATAAAGCCGGGTAAGTCTTCTGGGCAAGGAACACGGCGATCGGCCAGAAGCCAAGCAGAAGTCCCAGCACCTTCGCAGGCGCAAGTTTGGAGATAAAGGAGTTCCCCAGCGGGGAGAATACCATCTCTCCGACAGACATCAACAGGCATACAAGCGCCAGCCAGAATACGGAGCACTGTCCGTTCACTGCGGCAATCTTATCTGCCACAACCATTACTATGTAAGAAATACCTACCAGTATAATACCAAGCGCCGTTTTTTTGAACATGCTCATGTCGCCCTTCGGTCTCTTGGCAAGTTTGGCCCACAACATCGCAAGTACAGGACCTAAGATTATACATACCAGAGCATTTACAGAATCAAACCAGGAAGTTGGAATCTGGAAACTTCCTATATACCAGTTGGCAAGATTCATATAATCGCTGCCGTTTCCCCAGCCAAAACGGAAGTAAGCCGGCATATAAGCCATATACCATACCATCCAGAATACGCTGGAGAACAGGGTTACAAGAACAATTGCCACAATTCGTTTGATATCGCCGGACGTCAATTTCGTGTCGCCATCCTTTTTCTTGCTGACCGTTTCAAATTCCCGCTGATCTGCCTTGAATGGTTTCTTCCCGGCATCTCCCAGAGATCTTCCGTTGAGAATAAACCATACCGCGTCAATGAACATGAAAATACCGCAGATTAAAAATACAGTATTGAAACTTGTCTTGAGCCCGAACAATCCTGTTGTAGCGAGTATTGCAATAAATGTGGTCCCGATAAAGGAACCGATGTTAACGAATGAATACTGAATCGAAAAGGCCGCGTCCAATTCATCCGCATCATGGAACAGCAGACCGTTGATACCGGACAGATTCCCCTTGAACAGTCCTGTGCCGACTGCTACCAGAATAATCATCGCCCATACCAGCGTCAGAGAATCTGCCCTCCATGTACAGAGGTATCCGAGGCCCATAAGAATCATTCCTAACGGTACGCAAATTCTCGGGCTGATCCAATGATCCGCAATGTAACCGCCAAAAAGAGGCGTAATGTACGTCCAGGCCACAAAAGAACCGGACATGGCAGAGGCTTCAATATCCGATAATCCCAAGCCGCCCGATGCAACCTCTGTTGCAATCCAAATGGCTAACAAATACTTCATTGTGTAAAACGCCAGCCTCTCAAATGTAAAACCGAGCGCGCAGACATAAAAGCCAAATGGTCTTCCTTTCTTTACTTTTTCCACTTCTCATCCCTCCTGTGTTTCATAATAATGCTTCATAAATCCATCTGCTATAAACGCAGTATGTACACATTTATGTATTATAGCATAAAGCTCCGCTTTATACAATCAGAAATTCATCAGACGGGCTAATCGTAATGATTCATCCATTTGATGAGTTCTTTGCAGTAATCATCATGTCTGTCTACGAAACAGGTATGTCTGGCATTCTCCCACAGAATCCACTTCGAATTAGGAATGCCGTCCGCCAGCGTCTTGGCAACAAGAGGAGAACACAGATCGGATATGCCGCTGCAGATCAAGGAAGGGATCTGAATCTCGCCAAGCCTGTCGGTATATTCGAAATCCTTCAGTGTTCCTGTCGGCGCGAATTCATTAGGTCCCCATCCATATATGTACGACTCTGAACCAGATTTTTTCGGTCTGGTGCAGCATGCAGGGGCATCCTGCCCAAGCCAGTAGTTACAGTATCTGTCCATGTATTCTGCAACTGCGGCATCGTAGGCCTCGCCGGTGAAATCTCCTGTAGTAAGCGCATGGTTAATGGCGTCCTGCATCTCCCGAGGCATCATTTTGATCCGGCGCAGGCCCTCCTTCTCCCAGAGCGAGCTGCTTGAGTGCCCGCTGGATATGATGAAACTCTTGACTCCCTTTGGTTTACGTTCAATCGCATAGGCAATCTGCATCATCCCTCCCCAGGACTGGCCGATGATGTGGCAGGTATCCAGTCCAAGGTGCGCTCTTAAAGCATCCAGTTCATCCAGCCAGACGTCCTGATTCCACAGTTCCGGATGCCCGTCAAGATAAGAATTGCCACAGCCAATCTGGTCATACATCACGATCATCCGGGCATCGTCATCTGCCAGATTATCCAACACCTCATAATAATTATGGGTAGAGCCCGGCCCCCCGTGCAGGCAGATCAACGGCGCCTTCCCATTCGGCTGCTTCTCACCGACAATCCTGTAATAGGTCTGATGCTCCAGGTATGGCATATAGCCTTCTGTAATTTTTGTCATGCTTCATAATCCTCCCTTCGGATAATTTTTTTACTAATTGCAGTATAATATATAAACAGCAAAAAAGAAATAACTTTACTTTTCCCTCATAGCCAAACGCACATCCAACCAGCAGTTTTACATAAGTCATCTCCTCCTTTTCGTCTGCAACGGCTGGAAGTAAAAATAGTGTCTTCGACACTTCAACTCCCCTGCCCCTCAATCATGAGGGATAGGGGTTTCTTTTTGCTTCATTTTGCTTCATAATGGTCTTATGAATATCTTACAAAAAATTTTTATCGAACATTATGAAGAAATGATTTATCTTCAACATCCTCGTGATGCTATTGTTGAGAATGTAGAAAAAATGATTCATTGTGGCGATCCATCTTATGGCGGCGCCATGTATATTTGTCCCAATTGTGGTAATTTCAAATTTACTGCTTTTCGTTGTCATTCTCGCTTCTGTCCAACTTGTGGTAACATGTATTCCATTGACAGAACTACTGCTATGTCTTTTAAGATTATTGATGTACAACATCGGCATTGTGTTTTTACCATTGATGATTCTTTGCGGCCTTTTTTTCTTAAAGACCGTTCTCTTCTTAACTGCCTTTTTTCGGCAGTCAACAGCGTGATTTCTCGTATGTTCCATAAAGAAAATAAATCTGAATTATTTACTCCTGGATTTATTTGCGTCCTTCATACCTTTGGCAGAGATTTAAAATGGAATCCTCACATTCACTGCCTTGTTTCTGAAGGTGGTGTTGGTAATACTCTTTCCTGGCGACACTTCAAACATTTTAACTATCATTTTTTACGTGATGCGTTCCAAACTGCTCTTTTAAATGAACTCCATCAAAAAATAGGTCCAGCTTTCAAAAAAGTAAAATCTGCTATCTATGCAAAAGATAAAAATGGTTTTTATGTTCGCGCCATGCCTAACAAGTGTAATCCTTCTCAGGTTATCAAATATATCGGTCGTTATCTTGGCAGACCTGTTATTGCTACTTCTCGCATTGATTCTTACGATGGTGATTTTGTCACCTTCCATTACAACCGTCATGAAGACAATAAACTTATTACAGAAACTGTTCCTGTTTTGGAATTCATTGACCGCTTAACACAACACATCCCTGAAAAACATTTTAAAATGATTCGCTATTATGGTATTTACGCTCGTCACCGTAATTCTGACAATTTTTTACGAAAAGCCATTTCCAGAGAAAAACATAACTTTTTTCTTTCACTCAATAGGTGGCGTGATTCAATCTTACATTCTTTTGGTTACGATCCTTTAAAATGTCCGAACTGTGGAAAAACCATGCTATTTTTAGAACTATATTTTAATCATAATCCTGTTCCTTTGCATGAATTATACGAAAAGGCTATGCAAAAACATAGATGTCGTTCGCCTGCCTCGTTTTCATATCTTCCAAAACCTCTTTTCTCATGATAAACTCAATATATCTTAAGAACGGAGGCCACACTATGAAACGTATAACAGAAGCAGAACTCGCAAAGGAACTAAGGGAACAGTACATTAAAAATCCACCAGAAGGTATGACTTCTAAAGAAGTCCATGACATGAGTGACGACGAACTTCTGGATATGGATTATTTCTTACATGAATTTGATAACCTTGATGATGACGATTTTGGTGAAGAGGGCTTTTACATCTTTTAATCCAAACCGTCTGATTCACTATGCCCGCTTTTGAGCGGGCTATTTTAGTCCCCAAGTTCTCCGAAAGGAGAACTTTCCTATAAAGTAAAAAAAGAGTACCTTTCAGCAAAAGGTACTCCCGGTCATACGTTTGCCTTAAAATGCAACCGCTCCTGTCTCTGTTCCATTGATAACATAGTACACGGCGCCTTCTTCCGGCTTTATGTATAGATCCATAGACTTAATATCTCCAACCTTTTTCCCGGTACTTGTCCAGGCTTTCTTTACGCTGGCTATGATATCTTTCTCTTCTACCTGTTTCCCGTAATATTCAACAAAGGCATTTACCTTTATCTCTTTTTTCGCTGTTGTCTTCTTTGCAGCCGTCGTTTTTGTTGCTGCCTTCTTCGTCGCTGTTCTTCTGGTTGTTGCTTTCCTTACAGGTGCTTTCTTTTCCGTTGCTTTCTCAGCTGCAGGAGTTTTAGCCGTCTCAGCCTTATCTGCTACCGGTGTTTTCTTTGGCTCTGTTTTTTCAGGCTCAGCCAACTTGACTGTCGTTTTTGCTTCAGCAGCCTGCTTGACTGGCTCTTTTGCTTCAGCAGCCTGCTTGACTGGCTCTTTTGCTGCCGCAGGTTTTACTGTTTCCGCTTTGACTGCTGCCATATCAGCAGATGCAGTTGTCACCGCCGCAGTTTTGTTCACAGTTTCTGTTTTCTTGGTTGCTGATGTTACTTTTTTTGTGGCCATGATAATTCCTCCTCATTTCTACTAAGCCTCATCACCTAGTCCTGAATATTATAGCACATTCTTCCAAAATTGCAATTCTTACCAAAAATTCCATGATATTGCCAGTATACTGGCGATTCAAACCGGCAAATTAATCAAATTTTGCCAATTCCCCTTCTACCTGCCCGCTACCCCTGCAATTATCATGCCGGCTGCTACTGCCACCAAGAACAGGACTCCGACAATCTTAAGGTTTTCCCTTCTATTCCGGTTCATCTTGAACAGAACCACAAGTCCGACGCCTGCCCCTGTACACAGTCCGGCGATCACTGAAGCAAAAGAAATCGCTCCATTCAGATACAGCTGGGTCAGAATAACGGATGCCGCGCAGTTAGGGATCAGGCCGATGATAGCCGCAATCACCGGCTGAAATATAGTATTCCCCAGCAGAAACTTAGATAACTGTTCAATACCGAAGATTTCTATGCAAAGATTCAAGATTCCTGTAAATATAAAAAGATAAATAAATATTCTTATTGTATGATGCCATACAGGCTTCCATATTCCCGCATCCTCTTCATCGCATCCACAGTCTTTGCACAGATTCCCGCTTTCCTTGACTGTGGCAATCTGATTCCGAAAGAAGATGTCTATGATATATCCTGCCGTAACCGCAATGATTACCTTTGCAGCAAGGAGAACTCCCACTTCCCGGATCCTTTCCGGGTTGCTCATAATAATCAAGACAGCCTCATCTGATGTGGCAATAAATACAGACAGAAGGGTTCCCACCGATATGATTCCGCCTGCGTACAGGTTCGCCGCCATAACCGAGAATCCGCATTGAGGCACGCATCCGGCAACTGCCCCAACAACCGGGCCTGCTTTCCCTACTTTTGCCAGCGCCTTTGCGGTAAAGTCACTGGAGTAATGTTCCAAAGCCTCTATTAAGATAAATGCCACAAATAAAAATGGAAGCATCTTCAGACAGTCAAAAGTGGTATCCATAACAGCCTCCACTAACATTTTCATATATATCCTATCCTTTCTGTTCCGGCCAATAAGCCTAATAGATTTATTTTAGATGCTTCTCCTATAATTTTCAAGGACAATTTAAAAGAACACGCCATCTATTGCCCGCTAATGATCGACAAAAATTGACAGACAACTGAATATTTTTTAAATTTGCACTTGACTTTTTTCTTCATAAGTTAAAATAATACCATAAAAGACGATGTTGATTCATCCAAATGCAGGCAGGGGCATAGTATTCATCCAAATACTATGCCCCTCGTACATCCTAAGACTACCAGCCTTTATACAGTTCTTCTAATATATCTACCGTCTTCTCCATGCCAAGCCGGCTTGCATTCAGCAGCATCTGATGCGCCTGCACGCTTCCCCAGTCAAGTCCTGTATGGGACTCATAATAATACTTGCGCTCACGGTCAATCTTCTTGATCCGATCTGCCGCCTTACGCTCCGACAGATCATATCGCTGTGCAATCCTCTTAATCCGGTCTTCCTTATCTGCACAGATAAAGACATTGATTAAATTAGGATTATCTCTTAACACGAAGTCCGCACAGCGCCCGACAATAACGCAGGATCCTCTCTCAGCCAGTTTGCGGATGATCTCGCACTGCAGTTCATACACTTGCTCGCTAAGCGGCTGTATGTATTCTGTGGCATTGATATAAGTGGAGTACTCCATCGGCGCAATCACATAGCCTGCCAGGAAACTGTTCAGCGTCGTCTCATCCACCGCCTGCGCGGTCTCCTCCCGGATATCCAGTTTCTCGGCTACCATCCTCACCAGATTATTGTCATACAGCGGGATATCCAGCCGTGTTGCCAGCCGATTGCCAATCTCATGCCCACCGCTGCCAAACTGACGGCCGATCGTAACTATTTTATGCTCTGCCATACCGATCCCTCCCTTTCCAGAAGACTTTATAACAACGACTATTATTTATCTTTATTATACATCTCTTTCAAGGGAAAATGCCACTAAAAACGTAATTTTTTCTAATCCGTCAGTTCTTCGCAGCGTTCCGTCGAATATACGACTCCTTCCTTCATGACAAAAGCACAGTCAAGAAGCGCATATGGATCTGTCATCAAGTCTCTCTTCCAAGCTGCGATATCCGCATATTTTCCCGGCTCAAGCGTGCCGATCTTATCCTCCAGCTGAAGGATCTCGGAATTCACCTGGGTCGCGGCATGCAGCGTCCGGAAGGTTCCCATCCTCATCTTTTACAGACTAAAGTCTTTAATTTGTCAAAAAAAGACTCCTTTCGGAGTCTCTTTCTTCCCTATTCTAGTCTCTCGGCCTCATGAATTCAATGTACAGGTCAAAGTTCCTGCTCCCAAAATATCCTAGTGAAAAGGAACCGTTCTGCACGCACCAATCCATAATGATGCCTCTTTCCAAAAGCAGTACATGATGCGCAAGTTCTTCTACCGACATATCCTCCCGGATCTCATGCTTTTTCTGGCCTTCGGCAATAATCTTCCTGACCAGCCTGTTATAAAACCGGTCTGGATTCAGGAAGCAGTCCTGCTTCTTCTTGGTCAGTTGGGACTGATACAATGCCGCCAAAAGTTCCGCCGATACATTACCTTCAATGAAGTATGAAACATATTGGCTTAACTGTTCAAGCTGCACGATACTGTCCAGGCTTCTGTCCATCGTCTCATAGAATTTCTCATATTCCCGGTCAAAAATGGCATACAGGGAATTCAGCAGTTCTTCCTTCGCTTTAAAATAATAATAAAATCCCCCTTTGGACGTATTGGCCTTCTTTACGATATCATCGACGGTGGTATTCTCATATCCCTGTTTATAAAATAGTTGCCAGGCTGCATCTATGATCTGCTTTCTTAAATCTTCTCTCTCTTCATGCTTTGCCATATACCCTCTTCCTACCTTCTCTGTTCTGTTGTCTGACAGCGCCCTTTGGCTAGTCAAACAACGGCGTTGAGAAATACCTCTCGGCAGTATCAGCTAATATGGTCACAACCGTCTTTCCCGGTCCCAGCTTCTTTGCAAGACGAAGGGCTGCAGCCACATTGGTTCCGCTGGAGATGCCGCACATGAGGCCTTCCTTTGCCGCCAGTTCCTTTGCCGTCCTCACTGCCTCCTCATCTGTGACAATCGCGATATCATCATAGATCTCCTGGTTCAGTATGGCCGGTATGACTCCATCGCCGATTCCCATCTGCAGATGGGATCCCACCTCTTTGCCGGACAATATTGCGGCATTCTCAGGCTCAATGGCCCAGATCTCCATATCTGGATTTGCTGCCTTAAGGGCTTCGCCGATACCGGTGATGGTTCCGCCTGTGCCAATGCCGGAGCAGAAGCCATGAATCGGCTTTCCTGCCTGCTCCAGGATTTCCTTTGCCGTCTGTTCCCTGTGGGCTGCGCTGTTCGCTTCATTTTCAAACTGCTGCGGCACATATACGTTTGGATCTTCCTTTGCCATAGAAAGCGCCGTCTCCATGCACTTTGCAATGCAGTCGCCTATATTCCCCGCATCATGGATCAAGATGACCTGAGCGCCGTAATTCTTCACCAGCTTTCTTCTCTCCTCGCTGACAGAATCCGGCATAATGATCACCGTCTTATATCCCTTTACCGCGCCGATAAGAGCCAGGCCGATCCCCTGGTTTCCACTGGTCGGCTCTACGATAATCGTGTCCTTATGAATAAGCCCTTTCTTCTCGGCTGCTTCAATCATATTCATTGCTGTGCGCGTCTTGATGGACCCGCCTACATTCACCGCTTCGAACTTTACCAGAACTTCTGCCTCATCCGGCCCCGTCATCCTGTTCAGGCGGATGAGGGGAGTATTTCCCACTGCTTCTAATACATCATTGTATATCATTGTTCATGACCTTCCTTTTGTTATTCTTATAATTAGACTATAGAACAAATTGGAAAATGTTTCAAGTATTATGCAGATTCCCCGATTCGTTCCCCCATCTTTACGATCGTCTCGTATCCCCTGGCCGTATTCAAAACCAGCTGCTCTTTTGGATGCACCGCGCCTTCCTGAAACAGCAGGATCACCGTAGATCCCCCGAATTCGAACCGTCCTTTCTCCTGGCCCCGTCTTACTTCACAGGCCTGATGATAGTTGGTGATGCGCCCTACCATCAGGGCGCCTACTTCCATCATGAGCACCGTCTTGAAATGCCGGCTTTTTAAAAGAGAATACTCCCTGGTATTCTCTTTGTAGATAGGAACCATATCATTGGCCACTGGATTAACGGTATGAAAGACCCCGGGGATATGGATGTTACGGGATTTTCTGCCTTCGTCAATATAGCAGTATCTGTGATAGTCGTCCACCGTAAGCCGGAACACGAAGGCCCATCCGCCATCATACCGTTCTGCAAGCCTCCTGGAACGGAGCAGGCTCTCAATCGTATACGGCGTATCCTTAATCACAAATGTGCCTTCTCCTGACCTTCCGCTTTTGATAGGATAAACGCTTAACTTCCCGTCACAAGGGCTGGTCAGCGTCTCTTCATCTCCCTGAGGCATACGATACTGCGGCTTTAACTTTCTGGTAAAGAAATCATTATAGGACGAGAATTCCTGCCTCAGGCAGCAGGAAAGATCAATCCTGTTTTTTCTCACAAATGGCCCGATCAGACATCGGGACCAGGGTTGCTCCAGAAGCCAGCCCCCTAATCGGGATACCCCCGGACGTGTCATGGCTTTCAGAAAGATTCTTCCCGCCCGGCTGGTATACAGGTGCCGAAGCAGTCTGTCCTGCCCGGATTCTTCTATCGTCTCTTTTCCGTCTCTGTCAATATATTTCATCATTTCCTTCACGCTCCATACCTGTAATGCAAGCCTAGTGCACCCATCTTGTGAACCAGGGCCATCCTGCGTGAAAACTGATTCGGTAATTGGTAAAAATCAGCATGATCAGCACGGCAACGCCAACCACTGCTACCAGGACTGCCAAAGTCGCGTTATTGGGCTTCTTAAGTTTGAAATCTACTACAAACAGGATGCCTACGATAATCAGCGCCAAAACCAGGCAAAGCCGGAATATGTAATCTGGCACGAAGAACTGTACCATAAATACCAGCGGAAGCACGATCGCCATGGATGTAATCGGCAGCCCGCGGTAGTATTTCTCCCCAGTCTCCGTCACCAGCGCATTCTTGGCTTCCATCACATTAAAATATGCCAGCCTTACTACGGAATTAACGCAGTATAGGATGATTGCCGCAATTCCAATGGGTCCCCGCACTCCCAGCAGATAGCAGATCAGCGCCGGGAACGCGCCGAAGCAGACTACATCGCACAGCGAGTCGATCTGAATTCCAAAGGCCTTCTCATCCTCGGTCCTGTCTTTCTTAGTACGTGCGATCTTCCCGTCAAACATGTCGCACAGTCCAGAGATCGCAAGGCACAGGATTGCCGTCTTGAATCTCCCGTGAATTGCCTGCGTCATTCCGAATACGGAAGAGGCAAGGCTTATATACGTTAATACTACCGTGTAATTATAATATCCTATCATTCTTCTTCTCTCTTTTCTTCATTCTTTTCTCTTATTCCACAGCCGGATCCCGGCCAATCCTTAAATGGGCGAATAATGTCAGGCCTGCGCAGAGCAGCAGCTGGATATAATATGCGATACCTCTGCTGAGCACCATTCCCGGCAGCAGCAGCCCCGCCGTAAATACCCCCCTAAAAATGATCAGGAAAAGGTTCTCGCTGATCCCCATCCCTCCCGGAAGCGGGAGCATATCTACCGATACGGAAACCACTGCCTGCAGCATTACCACGTCATACATATGGGCGCCATGGAGCCCAAAAGCCTTATATACGAACCAGGTGACAAAAAACAGGGCAAACCTCTGTAGAAATGTAATCGCCAGAACATTTATGATAACCTTTCCATGCGTTCTAAGATACACCGCCGTTGCATTATACTGATCCATAGATGCGGACAGCCTGCGCGTACGTTCCGGCTTGTACTTTAGGATTCTTAATCGCTCCAGCAGTTTCAGGCATTTCATCATGATCCATTTTGCCAGGGCCGGATGAAACGCCAGAACGGACATGGCAATACAGCAGCCAACGTTCAGGGCTACCCCCAGATAGAATACCGGGAGAATCCCCTCCAAGTACCGGTGAACGAATCCTCTCTGGAAGAACGCCACAAAAAGGCCGATCACTACCAGTACGGACTTATATGTTATTGTAACAATCATCAGAACCAATGTCGATACCGGAATGGGAATTTTATTCTTCCGCATATAGTAGATCTGCATTGGCTGGCCTCCGCTTGCCGAGGGCGTGATGGCGCTGAAGAAGAACCCCACGCAGGAGTATAGAAAACAGGTCCATCTCTTCTCATGGATCTTCAGCGTGCGAAACATATACCAGATAATTATGGACTCTCCCCATATGAAGATAATGACTCCCAGGCCTCCTGGCAGGATGTACCAGGGATTCACCTTAAGGATTGCCCGCATGACCGCTCTAAAATCCTCGCCTTTGAACACGCTGTATAGTGTCAGCGCGAATACCAGCAGTAGAAAAGCGGTATTGGCAATCTTTTTCTTTTTGCTTGTCACGCTTCCCCTTCTTTCCTGCTTATTTTTCCCTGCCTGTCAAAGATTCCCCTGTACAGCCAGTCGAATACCCGCTTCGGGCCGCGGTAAGCCTGCGTATGGAATGCCAGCCAGTAAGTCAGTTCGGCTATGGCAATTCCTCCAAACGCATCTATGATATAATGCTGCTTCGTCAACTGCGTAGAGACGCAGACCAGCAACGCAAAGATACAGGAAAAGGCCCGGTAAGCCTTAGGAATATTCTCTCGGCCCCGGATTCCGATATAGCAGAACCAGCTGACCAGGCAATGGATGGACGGAAACAGTCTTGTCGGCTCATCGATACTGTATATCATTCCAAGAAGCTTCACAAAAATATCGTCTCCCGCCAATACCGGACGCACATTCGTAGTCGGCAGCAGGATGAATATGATGCCGCTGACAATTCGCGATAGCATATCTGCCGTCACGAACCGGAAGCAGTGTTCTTCTCCCTGCCTTGCAATCAATATATAATTAATGATCCAGAATATATAACAGCCCAGATAAATGACAGTAGCCCCTGGCACCAGCGGAATCGCCCTATCAACAGGAAGCGTCAGGTCATAGTGCTTCCAGTTTCCTGTCAAGGCTTCCGTTCCGAAATAAACCAGGCTATTCACCGCCACGCAGGACAACAGCGGAAAAACCGCGTATAGGGGCAGGAACTGCTGGTTTTTTCTTCTCTTGTCAACCATATCTTCTCTCTCCTTCTTACCTGCCTACAGGACATTATAACAGACTTTCAGCAAGAAGCGGCATATCTTTAATAATTCTTCATAATTTTCTTTCTAAAAAAATTCCCTGAAGGCAGCGTAACATATATTTTGCCTTCAGGGAATCTCTATATACAGTCTGTCATATTATTTGCCACAAGGGACCAGGAAGCCCCTCTGTCTCAAGTCTTCTTCTATCATATCCAGCGTCTCCTTGCTATCGGCGCTTACACGGTGGTAATGGTAATTCGAAGTAATATTCTTAAGAGGGCTTGACTTGCCGCTGCGGATATCTTCCATGAACTCCGCCACCTTCCTTCTGGAATTCACGCCAAGCACTGCCTCCATATGGCCATAGACCCGGTGGTTGATCATGACATTCTCCACGCATCCGCCCAGATCGACGATGGCGCACAGTTCTTCCTCCAGCTGCTCATCCGTATGCTGTACCTTGAAATCCCGGCTCACCGACTTTGGGGCATTCAGAATATACCCCCGGTTAGTAGATATTATATCATAGCCGGAAGCCCGGATCAGCGCGATATCCTGTACAATGACCTGACGGCTCACCTCATATCTTAAGGCCAGCTTCGTTCCCGATACCGGAGTCCTGCTTTCCTTTATCTGTTGGATAATATCCGCCCTTCTATCAGAACCAGTCATTCGTTCTGTCACCTCCTGAAATATTTTTTGTCTTATTATACTACATGAAGGTTCTTAAGGGAAATATCCAATATTGGAGCAGAATGGGTCAATGCGCCGCTGGAAATATAATCAACCCCCAGGGATGTCAGGCGGCTGATATTCTCCTTCGTCACATTGCCTGAGCATTCCGTCTCGGCGCGCCCGTCTATGATGCGGATCGCCTCTTCCATCTCTTCCTGGGACATATTATCCAGCATGATTATGTCCGCGCCGGCTTCAACCGCTTCCTTGACCATATTAAGATTCTCTACTTCTACCTCTATCTTCCTCACAAAAGGCGCATACTCCTTTGCCATCCGTACCGCCTTTCCTACGCCGCCTGCTGCTCCGATATGGTTGTCCTTGAGCAAAACCCCGTCTGACAGGTTGTAGCGGTGGTTATACCCGCCGCCTACGCGGACTGCGTATTTTTCGAAGATCCTCATATTGGGGGTCGTCTTCCTGGTATCCAGAAGTTTTGTCCCGCTGCCTTCCAGGAGCGCTGCCACGGAATGGGTATAGGTGGCGATGCCGCTCATCCTCTGCAGATAGTTAAGCGCAACCCGTTCACCGGACAGCAGAACACGGATGTCCCCCTTCACCTTTCCCATAAGCTGGCCCTTCTTTACTTCATCTCCATCCTTACAGTAAAGTTCTACCCTGACCTTTGCATCCAGAAGTTCAAACACCCTGCCAAATACCTCCAGGCCTGCAATGATGCCATCCTGCTTGCAGATCAGATCCACTTCTCCTTCTGCCGCTTCCTTCATTACGGCATTCGTCGTAACGTCCTCGCTTGAAATGTCTTCTCTTAGCGCTTCCCTGATCAGATGGTCTACCTGCAGGGTCATCGTGATACTGTTCATATGTCTTCCAATCTCCTTTTCTTCCTTCTTACGCCGTCTCTTGCGCCACTTCTTCCTTCTCCATAGCATGTCCGATCTTTCTGGCTGCCCGCTTGGCAAATACCATGCTCTCTAATAGAGAATTGCTTGCCAGGCGGTTGGCGCCGTGCACTCCGTTGCAGCTGGTCTCCCCCACCGCATACAGATTCTCCATGCTGGTTTGGCTGTCCAGATCTACCCAGATGCCCCCCATGAAGTAGTGCTGGGCCGGAACTACCGGTATGCATTCTTTTGTCACATCGTATCCTTCTTCCAGACAGTGCTGGTATATATTAGGGAAATGCTTCAATATCTGCTCTCTGGGAATGTGCTCCATAGATAGCCATACATAATCGGTGCCATCCTTTTCCATCTGTCTGTGGATTGCCTCAGTAACCACGTCCCTTGGGAGCAGTTCGTTGACGAAGCGTTCTTTGTCTTTATTATATAAAACGGCCCCCTCTCCTCTTACAGACTCGGATATCAGGAATCGCCTCCCTGGCTTGGTAGAATACAAGGTAGTGGGGTGTATCTGTACATAATCCAGATGTTCCATCCGGATTCCATGCTTTCCTGCGATCTCAAGCGCATCCCCTGTCAAATGCGGAAA
This sequence comes from [Clostridium] scindens ATCC 35704, assembly GCF_004295125.1. Taxonomy (NCBI): domain Bacteria; kingdom Bacillati; phylum Bacillota; class Clostridia; order Lachnospirales; family Lachnospiraceae; genus Lachnoclostridium; species [Clostridium] scindens. Next base: position 188,670 of record NZ_CP036170.1, read on the forward strand.
GTTCGTGGAATGCTTGTATCTTCCCCCAATCCCTCCGCTTGCCAGTATCGTATCCGCCGCATGGATGATCAGCCTTCCTTTGGAATTCTCTGCTATAATGCCGCTGCATCGCCCATTCTCTTCTATGACATCCGTCATCGTCGTATACTCATAGATTGTAACGTTATTTAGTTTTTTCACTTGCGCAAGCAGCTTGCTCGTAATCTCCTTGCCTGTAATGTCCTCATGAAACAGTATGCGTGGCCTTGAGTGGGCGCCTTCTCTGGTGTATGCGAATTCTCCGTCCTCTTTTTCGAATTCCACGCCATATCCCACCAGGTCTTTAATAATTTCCTGGGAACCACGTATCATAACATCCACAGCCTCTTTGCGGTTCTCATAATGCCCTGCCTTCAGCGTATCCTCAAAATAACTGTCATAGTCATCCAAGCCCCGCATCACGCAGATGCCGCCTTGCGCCAGAAATGAATCGCTGCTTTCAAGGTCCGACTTCGTTATCATCACGATTTTCTTATCCGCCGGCAGGCTTAAAGCGCTAAACAGCCCGCCCACGCCGCTGCCGATGATAACCACATCTGTATTTAACTCCATTTTCCAATCCTCCCTGGATGAACCATCTTCTTCATAACCTGCCATCTATTTCGCCAGCTCCAGCATTCTTTCCAGCGGCTTTTTAGAGTTCCTGCGCAGTTCATCGGCTACATGAATCTCATTGTCCCCATTCTCCAGAACATGGAGGATCTTCTCCAGCGTGATTGTCTTCATATCTTCACAGACTGGCTCCGTCTTCGTAAAATAGAACCTTTTTTCCGGGTTCTGCTTTTCCAGTTCATAGCGTACCCCATTTTCCGTGCAGATGATAAATTCTTTATTTTCACTCTTTCCTGCATATGCGATAATGCCGGAGGTGCTTCCTACATAATCCGATATCTTTCGGATCTCTTCCGGGCATTCAGGGTGCGTCAAGATCAATGCCTCCGGGTGCTGCCTCTTGACTTCCTTTATCTCTGCGATCTGCATCTTCTCATGTACCGGACAGTATCCTTCATTATAGACGAAATTCTTCTCCGGCACTTGTTCCGCTACATGATGTGCCAGATTCCTATCAGGGATAAAGAATATATTCTTATTGGGCAGCGCTTTGACGATCTTCGCCGCATTAGCAGATGTCACGCATACGTCGGAATGCCGCTTGAGTTCCGCCGTAGAATTAATGTAGCATACCACTGCCAGATCCTCGTATGTATCCCGCATTTTGCTTATGATCTGAGCATCTGCCATATGCGCCATGGCACAATCTGCCGAGGCATCCGGCATAAGGACCGTCTTTCCTGGATTCAGGATCTTGGCGCTCTCGCCCATGAACGACACGCCGGCAAATATAATAGTCTGTTCTGTCAGACCCACAGCCACCTTACTCAGATAGAAGGAGTCCCCAATATAGTCGGCAATCTCTTGCACCTCGGGCCTGACATAATAGTGGGCCAGAATGACCGCGTTCTTTTCCTCTTTTAACTTTTTAATCTTTTCCGTGATATCCATAGCATTTTTCTCCTTAACTTGAGTTCTCACTATTATACCACCGTTCTTTACATATGACAAGACAGATAAGTTTACACTCTTACGTAAGTTCTACGATTCCGCTCAACCAGCTGAATCTTTCCCTGATCCATGACCAGCACTTTTGTGCCAAGTTTCAGCGTCTCCGATATATCATTCGTTACAAAGAGTATTGTGATATGAGTCTGTGCATAGATTCTCTGCAATTCATCCTGAAGCCGGCCCCGGGTAATCTCATCCCCTGCCCAAAAAGGTTCTTCTTCCAGGCCAACGATTCCCATCCATTTGCCCAGAGCCTCCCGGGTACGTTTTCATAGGATATGTTCTGCTCCACCGTCATATGCGAAAACAGTACGCTACCTTGTATTGCATATCCGATATTCCTCCGAAGTTCTATCATATCCTTATTCCGGATATTCTCTCCATTGATAAAAATGTCCCCGGCATCCGCTTTCACGAAGCATCCTGGTCAGAGATGATTCCAGACAGTTTCTCTTTATATTCTTTCTGCATGTCTTTAAACAGGTCCTCGCTATACATTCCGTCTTTTTTCATCACCATATTCCATCCGGTCCCTGTATATTCCGAATACAGATCAAACTCTCCTTTTTCCATCCCCGGCTGGATATTGGATGTGCCGCATCCAACGCCTTGCGTAACCTCTGCCTTCATATCCGCGTCCTACTCAATCATCCTATCCAGCATCTCACCCAGGATGGACTGTTCCGTCATAGGCTTCATGGTTATCTTAAGCGTGTCTTCCTCCCTGCCGGCAAATACCTGCCCGACAATGATTCCCAGGCAGGCCAGCGGGCAATGGCTGCAAAAATATGATTGACCCTTTTGACTAAAAGATATACGTCTGCTGCCAGAAAGGAAGGGATTGCCGACTTCATTCTGATTGGTCAGATAGCAGAAATCCGTACGATCCTGGTAGAGTTAGATGAAGTGCCGGATGACTGACCATTGTAGATGAGCCCGATGATTTCAAGGCGGCTCAGCATGCGATCCTTCTGGCCTCTACCGGCAAGGCGGATGCCCTTATGAAGGGTCTTCTCCACACTTCTGCCTTCCTAAAAGCAAATTTCCACAAGAAATGCGGGCTGGTTGCCCCAGGCTCTCTTGTTAACCAGGTTACGCTCACTGAGTTCCCGGCACAGAATCGGCTCGTGCTGCTGAGCGACTGTGCCATTAATGTCTCGCCTTCTATAAAGAAAAGGTGCAGATCATACAGTATGCAGTCGCCCTGGCTCTTAGGCTCGGAATGGAATGCCCTAACGTGGCCTGCCTTGCGTCGGTAGAAGTCATAATTGAAAAAATGCAAGAAACCATTGATGCCGCTATACTTAGCAAGGCCAATGAACGAGAACAGATTAAAGGTTGCCGTATAGACGTCCCTCTGGCCGGTTTCCAGTAAGGCAGATATTCTGCTCATGCCGGACCTTTTCACTGTATTTAATTGGTACTTGGCCTAAAAATACACTTCTCTTTATATGTGCTCCATTAAATAGACGCCCCATTTTGGGATGTCTATTTATTTTTCTTATCATTATATAAAAATCTATAATTTTACATTATGATTTGATTGTGATATATTTTATACGGAACTTAAAGGAACTCTTGTTTCTGTAGGGGAGTCCCTTCTCTTACCCTCTATCCAGGAAAGGAAGTATCTTCATGTACGATATTATTATTATAGGCGCTGGTCCGGCCGGTATCAGTGCCGGAATCTATGCGGTAAGCCGCGGTAAAAAGACAGTGATTATTGAAAAAAATGCAGTAGGCGGAATCATCGGCAAAGTCTCCACCGTTACCCACTACTCTGCTATCGTGCCCGGCGAAACCGGAGCCACCTTTGCCAAGAGAATGGAACGGCAGGCTTTGGAGGCAGGTGTAGAAATCATCTATGAAAACGTTGAAAAAGTAACTCTGGAAGGTGATATAAAGACGATACGCACATCCCGTAATCATTATGAAGCACCAAAAATCATCCTCGCAAACGGAACCACCCCCAGAACGCTTGGCATTCCAGGGGAGGCCGAACTCTCTGGGAAAGGTATCGGCCTTAATGCTGCAAAGGATGGCCCATCCTATAAAGGCAAAAATATATATGTAGTAGGCGGCGCTGACGGAGCAGTCAAGGAAGCACTGTACCTGTCTCAGTTTGCCCAAAAACTTACAATCATTCATTTTGAGGATACATTGGGATGTGTTCCTGAATTCTTAAATAAAGTTCATCAGACAGATAACATCAAGGTCTGTCTCGCCTCCAGACTAAGCAAAGTGTACGGAAAAAACCATGTAGAAAAATTGGAGCTCCTTAACGAGAAAAATGGGACGGTTAATGTTATCGAAGATGACGGCTGTGGCATCTTCGTATATGCAGGCGCTGATCCCAATACCGAATTATATACGGAACTTAAGTTAGACAACGGATATATTCCGGTGAACGAAAAAATGGAGACCTCCATTCCGGGCGTATATGCTGCTGGCGATATTCGCGTCAAGCAGGTGCGCCAGGCTGCAACAGCCGTGGCAGATGGTGCTGTGGCTGCAATTAATGCTTCGATGTAGGTGCTTGGCTTGGTATTGTAATCAGGGCGGCGGAGAAAAATCTCCGCCGCCCTGAACTATAGGCATTTGCTTTATATAATAAAAACTTATAAATCTTTACGCATTTCTGCTTAAAATCCATTTTATTTCCCTTTAATTGTATAAATATAGCATAAACATATTGATTAATTCTTAATAACTTCGTAGTATGGTTTGTTTTAAAAAATAGGCCTTGCTTTTTTTGCGGTAAAAGGCTGATTTTCGATTCAAAATATGTCTTTCATACTCTAAAGGACGATGTAGTCAAGCCATTATGCCCATTAAGAGGTATCGATATTCGAATTCTCCCAAGTGGATCAACCTTGTACAGGAGCGCCTATATCTACTATGGTAATAATCCAACCTGCGTTCCCATGTGGGGAACGACGCATTTGACTTTGCAACATTACTGGCTATGCTTTAATTTCAATCCAAGTTCCCGCATGGGAACAACGCATTGGCAGTATGGCTGCTCACAGCCGTGGAATATTTCAATCCACGTTCCCATTGCAGGGAACGACGGTTATTGATACTGTCCAATATACCGGCTTAAAATTTCAATCCACGTTCCCATTGCAGGGAACGACGATGATGGATTCATTAACAAAACGGGGATTTAGAGATTTCAATCCACGTTCCCATTGCAGGGAACGACGATTGCCACCTGAAAACCTCCTTTCAAGATAGAATTTCAATCCACGTTCCCATTGCAGGGAACGACGCAAGCAGAATACGGCGCGTCTGCTGTAGGATACTATTTCAATCCACGTTCCCATTGCAGGGAACGACGGCTCATATACAGGGTTCCAATTCTGCGCGTCAGATTTCAATCCACGTTCCCATTGCAGGGAACGACAATTCTGCAATGAAGTTTTTCAACGTTTCCATTTTATTTCAATCCACGTTCCCATTGCAGGGAACGACCCATCTATTATTAAAATAACCTAATATGTTAGAATTTCAATCCACGTTCCCATTGCAGGGAACGACCAGGCAAGGCTCTTTGTGTCAGATCGGGAGAGAACATTTCAATCCACGTTCCCATTGCAGGGAACGACGAGAAGACCGTTGTTCCTTCTATGCCATTGTCATATTTCAATCCACGTTCCCATTGCAGGGAACGACAGCAAACTTATCCAATTTTTAATATATAACTGCAAAATTTTTGTGCTATATTACAGTTACCTTTAGATACATTCTCTCATCTAATCTATATTGTAATACAATACACTATTTTTGTGCAACTTTTTTGGTGCGAATATCCTGGGATTTTTATGTACGCTTCACATTCGCACTACTGAATCGATATCTAATTTTCAAGGAAATTTATTCTTTTTTTATATTTCTAATTTCTCAATTAGCTTTTTCATAAAGTTTTAATGATAAGAAGGACTGCCGTCTCGAACTCCTTTAGACATACTATTCCACCACCCTTAATTCTTGTTGGCTATAGTAAGAAAATCTTTCTAACAATATTCAAAAGACGCAGAGGCATACTGCCCCTGCGTCAAAATAACTTGTGATTTAATTATGCATTCTTTTCTGCGATTGCAGCCTGTGCTGCAGCCAGTCTTGCGATCGGCACGCGGAATGGTGAGCAAGATACATAGTTAAGACCTAACTTGTTGCAGAATTCTACAGAGGATGGATCTCCGCCATGCTCGCCGCAGATACCAACATGAAGTTTCTCATTTACTGGTCTTCCCTTAGCGATAGCCATTTCCATCAATGAGCCTACGCCTGTCTGGTCAAGTTTAGCGAATGGATCGTTCTCGAAGATCTTAGCATCATAGTAAGCGTCTAAGAACTTGCCGGCGTCATCACGAGAGAAGCCAAATGTCATCTGTGTCAAGTCATTTGTACCGAAGCAGAAGAAGTCAGCTTCTTTTGCGATATCATCTGCTGTCAGGCATGCTCTAGGAATCTCGATCATGGTACCAACTTCGTACTTAAGGTCGCTTCCTGCTGCTGCGATTTCAGCGTCTGCTGTCTCAACAACGATCTTCTTAACAAATTTGAACTCTTTGATATCTCCAACTAATGGAATCATAATCTCCGGGCAAACGTTCCAGTCAGTATGTGCCTTCTGTACATTGATTGCAGCACGGATAACTGCTTTTGTCTGCATCTTTGCAATTTCTGGATAAGTAACTGCAAGACGGCATCCACGGTGTCCCATCATTGGGTTGAATTCGTGAAGAGAATCAATGATTGTCTTGATCTGCTCAACAGTCTTGCCCTGAGCATCTGCAAGTTTCTTGATGTCTTCTTCTTCTGTTGGAACGAACTCATGAAGCGGCGGGTCTAAGAAACGGATAGTAACCGGGTTTCCTTCCAACTCTTCAAACAGTCCTTCGAAGTCTCCCTGCTGTACTGGAAGAATCTTCTCAAGTGCTGCTTCTCTTTCTTCTACTGTATCAGAACAGATCATCTCACGGAATGCATCGATTCTGTCGCCTTCAAAGAACATATGCTCTGTACGGCAAAGTCCGATACCTTCTGCTCCAAGTTCGCGAGCCTTCTTAGCATCTGCAGGAGTATCTGCATTTGTACGAACCTTCATTGTTCTATATTTGTCAGCCCATCCCATAATCCTTCCGAACTCTCCTGCGATTGTAGCATCAACAGTAGGAATCAGGCCATCATAGATGTTTCCTGTAGATCCATCAAGGGAAAGAGCATCTCCTTCATGGTATTCTTTTCCGCCAAGGGTGAATTTCTTGTTTTCTTCATCCATAGCGATGTCGCCGCAGCCAGATACACAGCATGTACCCATTCCACGCGCAACAACGGCAGCGTGTGATGTCATACCGCCACGAACTGTCAGGATTCCCTGTGCAGCTTTCATACCTTCAATATCTTCCGGTGAAGTCTCAAGACGTACAAGTACGACTTTCTCACCTCTTGCAGCCCATTCTTTTGCATCATCTGCAGTAAATACGATCTTACCGCAAGCTGCTCCTGGGGAAGCGCCAAGTGCCTTTCCAACCGGCACTGCCTTCTTAAGTTCGGCAGTATCGAACTGAGGGTGAAGTAATGTATCTAAGTTTCTAGGATCGATCATTGCAACGGCTTTTTCTTCTGTGATCATGCCCTCATCAACTAAATCGCAGGCAATCTTCAGGGCAGCCTGAGCTGTTCTCTTACCGTTACGTGTCTGCAGCATGTAGAGTTTCTTATCTTCGATTGTAAACTCCATATCCTGCATATCTCTGTAATGGTCCTCCAGTTTGTGGCAGATCTCTACGAACTGGTTGTACACTTCTGGCATAACTTCTTTGAGTTGATCAATCTTCTGAGGAGTGCGGACACCTGCCACAACATCCTCGCCCTGAGCATTCATAAGAAACTCGCCCATAAGCTTCTTCTCGCCGGTAGCCGGGTCACGAGTAAATGCAACACCTGTTCCTGATGTATCGCCCATGTTACCAAATGCCATCATCTGTACGTTAACAGCTGTACCCCAGGAATATGGGATATCATTGTCACGACGGTATACGTTAGCTCTTGGGTTGTCCCATGAACGGAATACGGCTTTGATAGCTCCCATAAGCTGTTCCTTTGGATCAGTCGGGAATTCTTCGCCAATCTTTTCTTTATATTCAGCCTTAAACTGCTCAGCAAGCACTTTCAGGTCTTCTGCTGTAAGGTCAACGTCCTGTGTAACGCCCTTTTCTGCTTTCATCTTATCGATCAGTTCTTCGAAGTATTTCTTTCCTACTTCCATAACTACGTCAGAATACATCTGGATGAATCTTCTGTAGCAGTCCCAAGCCCAACGTGGGTTGCCGGACTTAGCAGCTAATACTTCAACAACTTTTTCATTTAATCCAAGGTTCAGGATTGTGTCCATCATACCCGGCATTGATGCCCTTGCTCCTGAACGAACAGATACAAGAAGCGGGTTTTCTTTATCTCCGAATTTCTTACCTGTAATTTCTTCCATCTTTGTGATGGCTTCCATGATCTGTGCCATGATTTCGTCGTTAATTTTTCTTCCATCCTCATAGTACTGAGTACAAGCCTCTGTGGTAATTGTGAAGCCCTGTGGTACTGGAAGACCTAAATTTGTCATTTCAGCAAGGTTGGCACCTTTTCCACCCAGAAGGTTTCTCATGGTTGCGTTACCTTCTGTAAACATATAAACCCATTTTGCCATTTGTCATGACCTCCTAAACTAATTTTACTTTCTAAGTCGCACATAATATTGTACTGGTTTTGACAGGGTTCGTCAAGGGTTTTTGCTTAATCTTCCGGCACTTTGGCATACATTTCTCGCATGCAGCCCTCCCGTTCCTGACGCGTCTCATCCAAGTAAATTACTTTTCCTCCATTTTTCCTGGAATCTTCCGCCGCAAGTGCAATGATATGGCTTTCTACGGATTGCATAACCGAGGGTATGGTATTATCCGCCTCGCCCTCTCCGGTAATCAGGTCAAGGAATGCTTCTACCATCCTTCTCTCGCCTCCGCCATGCCCTGAAAAGTCTTCCGCAAGTTTGGATACATCAATTATCTCTTCTTTCTTGCCAAATCTTGAAAGCGTAATCATGTTTGCCCTCATGTCCGCGATAATCTGCCCTCTGGTTCCCATAAACTTGGTATAGTGGGAAACATCCGGCGTAAATCCGCTCATAGCAAGGCTTATAGTTGCTCCATCCATCATCTCCATATTAATAATCTGGTGGTCTACGACATTATTGCCGCAATCATAGACGCATTTGCCATAAGGCCCTTCCTCTATAGCCTTGCGAATGCTGGCCTCATCCGGATATGCAGACAGTACTTCCGTCGACCACCCTGTATTTCCGGCCAGAACGCCTGTATCCTCATTGGTTAAATAGATCTTCTCCGCATCAAAGATACAATCTTTTTTAGATTTGCAGCCTTTCGTACACCGGCCTGCTGCCCCTGTGGGCGCATTTTTTTCTTGAAATGATATGTATTTCCAAATGAAGATACGGATCTGCAAGTCTTGCCAGTAAGCCATAGGTACAGCTCCATATCGTGGCAGCATTTCTGCAGAATCATTGGACTGGTAACATTAGAATTTGCCCAGTTGCCTCGTACAAAACTGTTGGCCTTGTGCCAATATCCTACATTCATAATCCCCATGACGCTGACTACATCACCGATAGTTCCAGAATCGATGATCCTTTTTATTTCCTGATAAAATGGCGTATATCTTAAGACATGACATACCACAACGTTTCTTCCATATTTTTCTGCTGCCTCTTCCACCATCCGGCACTCCTTAAGGTTCGGCGATATCGGCTTTTCCAGCAGGATGTCATACCCCTTTTCCATTGCTTTTATTGCCTGGGACGCATGCTGGCGGTCCTGGGTTGTTATAAATGCCGCATCTGCCAGTTGGTCCTGCTCCAGCATTTCTTCCGCACTACTAAAACATTTTTCCAAAGGAATATGGTACCGCCCAGCCACCTCTTCTATTCTTTCAGGAATAGGGTCGGCTATTGCCACGTCTTTATACGTGTCTACTCATTTCTTCCTCCTCTGTCTGGAATCCTCCTATTTTTAACACTTTATTACAGTCACGAAAAGGAAGTGGCTGTTTCTGTCAATGTCATGAGTCAAACGACAAATGAGACATATTTTTGTCTCTGTACTATATTGAACCTTGAAAATTTAATACATTATCTTGATTTTTATGAATATCACTGTTAAAAGAACCTCGTTTCAGCTATGGACAGAGCATTTGGAATCCTCTTTGTTAAGCTATTTCCGGGGTTAGGGCACACTTGCCCAAGCGGCTCATATATTTGACCAGCTTTCGCACATTCATTGCTGCTACCTTAAACCCAAAATACAGCCTGCAACGTATCAATCCTCTCACAGGCATTTTGTCAACGTTATGTCGTTTCCTTAATGCTGCCGGAATGGTTTCTACTCCATTTCTAAAGTGGGCATATTCTTTCAATTTTTCAGTTTTAAAGAACCTTTGCTGCTCTGCATGGTAGGAAGTTCGTTTTGCAAGTTTTATTGTTGCAACCCTTACATGGAGTTGGGGATTACATTCCGCGAAATGTGGGCATCCCTTACATTGTTCTATCGGAAAGGATGCTTTGCATTTTTGTGTATTGATGTCATATACATTGCTTTTGGGTCTATGACCTGCAGGGCAGGAAATGATTTCCTTTCCATCCTCTGAGAATTTAAAATCTGCATAGATATCTGCCACATCAGCGCCCTTGAGATCTGTTGTGATAAGATGTACATTTTTTTCAGCGGCCTGCTTTACATTTTCGTATCCACAATAGCCACCATCTGTAACCAGAATGGTCTCTTCTTCGGATACCGGCTGTTTATCCAGATAGTCCTTTACAAACTGACTGTCACTGTAGATGTTCTTCTCAAACTGATAATCAACAACTATGGAATTGTTTTTATCTGCTGTTTCAACTACATTTGCGATATAGCCGCGATAGTCCTTACCAGCTTTTGCCCGAAACGTTGCATCCGGATCTGCGGGATTTTGAAGGAGCTCAGAGTTCATGTCTGATTTTCCGGATTTGAGGATCAAGTTCCCATCCGGTTCCTTATCAGTCTGTTCCTCGATCACTCTTATTAACAGTTGGTAATCACTTGATTCATCGTAGCGGCTTCCGCAGGCTGTGATGATCCGTGCAGCATCCTTTAGTACCTGTGTGATTTTACTCTCAGTATCTTCACTCCGATTATGATAAAGAACTCGATTATGATCATCTTCCTCTGTATAATGAATGAGGGATTTTGGAAATGCACCGTCTTCTGATTTATGCATGAATTTTGCTAAATTTGCAACGCAGGTATAAAGTAATTCGAGCCGACTCATTTTTTTGATGCTGGAAGCAACCATAAGAGAATCCATTCGACGCATTCCGGTATTTATTTTCATCATTTTCGCCATCTCAGACGACAGACCAACAATACACTGATGAATCAGATCAATTCCGGTGCGTTCTTCATAGGTATTGCATCTGGCACGAAATCTTCCCAAAGTACGGTCATTTAAAGGCTGTTCCTCAAAGCTTGTTGTATGGAGTGCGTACTGGTACCGGATATCAAACGGAAGTGTTTCAACAATTTCTTCATCGGTAAGTTGAAAAATCTCCTTGATGATTAAGGCACCAATGATAACATTCACCGGTGTGTTATGTCTTGAGGGGCGATCACTATAAAGAACTTTGAATGGTTCTTCATCGATTGCAGGAAATATATTTTCAGCAAAGTATTTTGCCCACGATTTTTCGAGCATTTTTATTTCCCTTTGGGTTAAGTTTGCAGTAGCATCAAATATGCTTATTTGTTGAGATGAATTGACTGAAAATGACATAATGAAACCTCCTGAAATCCATCTCTATTATACTACATATTTACAAGGTAATGTATTAAATTTTCAAGGTACTTATAGTGTTCATTTGTCGGGCAACTCATGACATTGCTGTTTCTGTCATTTCCTTTTTTGCTGTCTTCTGGTATTCTATTTAATTGCCAGAAAGGCCTTGTATCCCTTATAAGCCTCATAGACATCTGCCTTGCTTGTCACTTCCCAGGGCGCATGCATGCACAGCACTGCAACGCCGCTATCAATGACCTCCATGCCATAATTGGCCATAATATAGGCAATGGTTCCTCCTCCGCCAATATCCACCTTGCCCAGTTCGGCAAACTGATATGCTACTTCTCCGGCATCCATGGCATTGCGGATCTCGGCCAAATATTCAGCATTGGCATCATTAGATCCACTCTTCCCCCGGCTGCCTGTAAATTTATTAAATACCAGTCCTTTGGAGAAAAATGCAGAACTACGTTTCTCAAAAGCCTCTGCAAACATTGGATCATAAGCAGCGCTCACGTCAGAAGAAAGCATTTTGGAGTTCTGGAGAGTTCTTCTTACTTTCAGTTCGGACTCATTTCCACTTAATGCTACAAGTTCTGCAACTACATTTTCAAAAAATCTGGAATGCATGCCTGTTGCGCCAACACTTCCAATCTCTTCTTTGTCTACCAGGATACAGCAAGCGGTGCGGTCAACCTTTTCTACATCCAGCATGGCAAATAGTGAGGTAAATGCGCACACGCGGTCATCCTGCCCATAGGCCATAATCATGCTGAGGTCAAGACCGCAATCTCTTGCGCTTCCTGCTGGCACGATCTCCAATTCGGCGGAAACGAAATCTTCCTCTTCCATATTATAATATTCCTGAAGGAGTTTCATGATGTTGGCTTTGACTGCCTCTTTTTCTTCCTTGTCCAGATCGTCATTCTGTTCGATAGGACGGCTGCCAAATAGCAGATCAAGTTTCTCGCCTTCTATCACGACATTCGCTTTTTTCTCTAACTGCTTGGATGCCAAGTGTACCAGGAGATCCGTAATCACAAATACCGGATCCTCATCTTTTTCTCCAATATTCACTTCTACAATAGTGCCGTCTTTCTTGGCGATAACACCGTGCAGAGCCAAAGGGAGCGTTACCCACTGATATTTTTTAATACCGCCATAGTAGTGAGTGTCCAGGTATGCCAATTCTTCATTTTCGTAGAGAGGATTCTGCTTTACATCGATACGCGGGGAATCAATATGCGCGCCCAGGATGTTCATCCCATTCTCCAGCGGCTGCTCCCCTATGTTGAAGATTGTAATACTCTTGTCCATGCATACCGCATATACCTTGTCGCCTGGTTTCAGGCTGGCATTGGATTTTTTCACCTCGTCCAGGCTTTTATAGCCTTTTTCTTCTATCATGCTGACCGTCAGTCTGATACACTCACGCTCAGTCTTTCCTGCGTCAAGGCAGGATTTGTATTTTTCATTGGTTTGTTCTAATTCCTGCAATTGTGCAGGACTGTATGTTTTCCATGCATTTTTTCTGTCCATTGTTTTAATCTCCTTTCGTTCATTATATTATAACACAGGATAGCACCATATGACACGTAACATTTTTAACATGAACGCGTAACACTTTTAACTTTAACACGTAACATTTTTATAAAATGTTACGTGTTCCCCTTTCATAACTGGTGTACTATTTTGCCTAAACTGGTGTGTAAATATGAAAAATACCCTGTGCTATTCTGTTATTCACTATCAACCTGATTCTTTACCATAATGCATATATCCCGCGCTTTGCGCATTGATACTTTTAGCGTTTGCCTTATCTGTTGAATATATTCTTCTCGGTTTTCTTTTTCTTCAAATACTTGGCTTAATAGAAGAAGTTCTTTTTGAGAAAATAGTTCCTTTGCCAAATTCAAGGCTACTTCTATTCTTTGTTCCTCAACTTCGCAAGTAATATCTTGAAAAATTTGATTTTGAATATAACTAAATTCATGAAACTCTTCGAAATCGTTATAGGTTTTGAAATGTTTTTTATACATTTCAAATGCCTTTTCACAGATCAATCCTTGGGTTTCCGTAAAATATTCGCCCATACTGCTATATTTATATCGGACTACCTTTTTTACCATTTTTGCCTTTACTGGATTCATATGGATATATCTGAGACAAGTCCAGAAATATGACTCACTCTCAATACATTCACTCATAAAACGATTTTGAAAAACATGACCGTTTCTATTGTGCTTAAAATTATAATAAAACGCGTATTTTGCCAAGACTCTGGCCATAAATGATGATAATTCATTGAGTTCTGCCCGGAGGATAAAGTGGGCGTGATTAGACATAATACAATAAGCATAAATTTCTATACCATATTTCTCTTGAAACTCCAGAATAATTTTCTTCAGATAAACTTTTTCGCGTTGCTGATCAAATATCCTCTCCTTATTGATTCCTTTTACTACCACATGGTATAAACCGGTAAAACTTTCCCGCCTTCTTCTGTTTTTCACAAAACCCCTTCTTTCACTTTACACAGGGTATTTTTCATATTTACACACCAGTTTGGGCGATATAGCACACCAGTTATATCACATGGACACGTAGCACTTTTTAAAAGTGCTACGTGTCCATGTGAAAAATGTTACGTGTTCATTATTTCATCTCTTCTCGCACTTCTTTGAAGCACTTAACGATAAAATCAATATCTTCTTTAGTATGGCTTGCGCATACCTGGGTACGGATTCTTGCTTTTCCCTTCGGCACTACCGGATAGGAGAATGCTACTACATAAACGCCTTTATCCATCATGCGTTTTGCGAATTCTGCCGCAGTCTTCTCATCGTACAGCATAACCGGTACGCATGGGTGGGTTCCTGGTATAATATCGAATCCGTTGTCTACCAGTTCCTTGCGGTAGTATGCGGTTACTTCTTCCAGATGGTCACGAAGTTCCGTGCTTTGATCCAGCATATCGAACAATTCAATGCTTGCGCCTGCGATTGCTGGTGCAAGGGAGTTGGAGAATAAGTACGGACGGCTTCTCTGGCGAAGAAGGTCGATGATTTCCTTACGTCCGGACGTATATCCGCCGGACGCTCCGCCTAATGCTTTTCCAAGGGTTCCTGTGATAATGTCCACACGTCCCTGTACTCCGCAGTATTCTGGTGTTCCACGGCCTGTCTTTCCTACGAATCCTACTGCATGGCTGTCGTCTACCATAACCAATGCATTATACTTATCCGCAAGATCGCATACGCCCTTTAAGTTGCAGATGATTCCATCCATAGAGAATACGCCGTCAGTGGCGATCAATTTGATTCTTGCTCCAGCTTCATCTGCTTCTTTTAATTTTGCTTCCAGATCTTCCATATCGTTATTCTTATAGCGGAAACGTTTTGCTTTGCAGAGACGTACGCCGTCGATAATGGAAGCATGGTTTAATTCGTCACTGATTACTGCATCGTCTACTGTAAGAATCGTCTCAAATAATCCGCCGTTAGCATCGAAGCAGGAAGAATAAAGAATCGTGTCATCGGTTCCCAGGAAATCAGAAATCTTTTTCTCTAACTTCTTATGTATATCCTGTGTTCCGCAGATGAAACGAACGGAGGCGACTCCATATCCCTTTTCATCATATGTTTTCTTAGCCGCCTCGATCAGGCGCGGACTGTCGCCCAGTCCAAGATAGTTATTCGCGCACATGCAGAGAAGTTCTCTGCCGTCTTCCATCGTAACCTTTGCTCCCTGAGGAGATACGAACGGAGCCTCGCCCTTAAAAAGGCCTGCCTCTTTAATATCCTCTACTTCTTTCGTATAAATGCTTAAAATATCGTCTTTACGTGCCATTGGTATCAACCCTTCCTTTTTCTTATTTATTAATCATTAACATGCGCCCAGTCTAAGATGACTTTTCCGGACATTCCGGAAATCATTGCCTCAAAGCCTTTTTCGTAGTCTTTAATATCAAAGCGGTGCGTGATGATATCAGAAATATCAAGCCCTGCCTGAAGCATTGTAGACATCTTGTACCAGGTATCCCAAACCTTTCTTCCATAGATTCCTCTAAGGTTCAGTCCGTTAAAGATTACTGTCTCAAGGTCTACCGTAGCATCTGTTCTCTGAAGTCCCAGAAGAGCGATCTTTCCGCCGTGCTTCATATTATGGATCATATCGGCAAGTCCTGCCTGAGATCCGGACATTTCAAGTCCTACGTCAAATCCTTCTGTCATGCCGATCTCTTTCATAACATCAGCCAGTTTCTCTTCCTTAAGATTAACGGTTCTGGTTGCGCCCAATTTCTTTGCAAGATCCAGACGATAGTCGTTCAGGTCTGTCACAACAACATGTCTTGCTCCAGAGAACTTTACGATTGCCGCTGCCATGATACCGATCGGGCCTGCTCCCGCGATCAGGACATCCTCGCCCAGAACTTCATAAGAGAGGGCTGTATGCGTAGCATTTCCAAATGGATCAAAGATTGCATACATCTCTTCCGGAATTGCCGGGTTGCATGGCCATACATTGGAGGAAGGAATTACAAGATACTCGGCAAATGCTCCGTTTCTGTTAACGCCCACGCCTTTTGCATCCTTACAGTTTTCCTTATGCCCTTCCAGACAGTTCCTGCACTTGCCGCAAGTAATATGGCCTTCGCCGGATACCAGATCCCCAATCTTAAATCCCTGTACGCCGTCTCCTACTTCCACGATCTCTCCAACGTACTCATGTCCTGCAGTAAGGCCAATCGGAATTGTATGCTGTGCCCAATCATTCCACTGGTAAATATGTACATCTGTTCCACAAATCGCGGTTTTGTGAATCTTAATCTTAACATCATTCGGCCCAACTTCTGGAATTGGGACTCTCTTCATCCATAAGCCTTCTTCCGGCTTTTCTTTTACGAGTGCCCACATCATTCCATCATTCTTAATTTCTACCATGATTAAAACCTCCCAATTTTTTTCGTCTACCCCAGACGATTCTTTTCGTGTTAATTATAGCACCCCTTTTCTCCATATACAATGACGGATTCTAAATTTCCTTGTACAATACTCCCTATTTTTTGCATAATCGCCCATTTTTTCATGTTATTAATTTACAAAAAAAGTTTGTTAAATTTTAATTTATGTAGCATTATTCACAAGTTTATGAGATAATAGTTTTACGTTGGGGAAAACGAAACTAAAAAGAAAGAGAGGAAAGCAGATATATAAGCGTCAATATATCTGCGAAATGAGAGAAATGAAAAACATCATCACAAAATGGAACAGCATCAGTCTTGTTAAACGAATCATTTGCGGCTTGATAATCGGTCTGATTCTAGGTCTTGTTGTTCCACAGGCTACACCTATTGCTATGCTGGGTCAATTATTCGTAGGAGCATTGAAGGCGATTGCTCCAATCCTTGTATTCTTCCTTGTTATGAGTGCGCTTTGTAACCAGGGAAAAGGACAGAAGACAAATATGAAAACTGTAATTGTCCTCTATCTGTTAGGTACATTCCTTGCCGGCTGCGTTGCAGTTGCTGCCAGTTACTTATTCCCGATTACGCTTACACTCACAGACAGTGTGGAGGATATGACCGCACCTGGCGGTATCGGCGAAGTTTTAAGCAACCTTCTGCTTAACATTGTAGCAAATCCGGTTGGTTCAATCGTAGAAGCAAACTATATCGGTATACTAGCATGGGCGGTTATCTTTGGCCTTGCTCTTAAAAAGGCAAGCGATGGCACTAAGAAAGCATTGGAAAACATCTCTGATGCGGTATCACAGGCCGTTAGATGGGTCATCAACTGTGCTCCATTCGGAATTATGGGCCTGATCTTCAATACGATCTCCGAGCAGGGACTCAGCGTTCTGCTTGGCTACGGAAGACTGATCCTCGTAATCGTAGGAAGCGTATTCTTCGTAGCATTGGTTGTTAACCCAATCATCGTATTCATCTGCTACCGCAAGAATCCATATCCATTGGTTTTGAAATGTCTCAAGGACAGCGGTATTACTGCATTCTTTACACGTAGTTCCGCAGCCAACATTCCGGTTAACATGAAGCTCTGCGAAGAGTTAGGACTGGACGAAGATACATATTCTATTTCAATCCCTCTGGGAGCTACCATTAACATGGGTGGTGCAGCCATCACGATTTCCGTACTCGCACTTGCCGCAGCACATACGCTTGAAATTTCCGTTGATATCCCAACCGCTATCATTCTGTGTATAGTATCAGCAGCCAGCGCATGTGGAGCATCTGGTGTAGCCGGCGGATCACTGCTTCTGGTACCTCTTGCATGTAGTTTATTCGGTATCCCGAACGACGTTGCAATGCAGGTTGTAGGCGTAGGCTTCATCATCGGCGTTATCCAGGATTCCTGCGAGACAGCCCTGAACTCCTCTACAGACGTGCTTTATACAGCATCTGCAGAACTTCTGGACAGAAGAAAATACCCAGACAGATATGTTGGTCGTGAGTTAAATCCTAAAATCTAATATTTAATACAATATAAAAAGGCCACTGCGTAATATAAACCCAGTTACGCAGTGGCCTTTTTATTGATATATGTCTTATTTATCCTAAATAGTCAATCGCTTCTTCCCGGGTCATCCAGACGTGTATTCCGCCCCCGGAATCTACAAAGCGGTCCGGGTTAAAGTTCTTTGCATATACCATCTCGCCTGCTCGATACACAAAGTTCTCATCCACGTAGGCGTGGGCATCTTCGTAATTCTCTTTGTAATCCACGCTCTTGATGGTAAGCACCTTTGCCTTGTCGCACCGCACCTCGTTGGTGGTTCCGGATACTCGCTTTGCATCTCTTGGTATCAGCAGTTGCACGATCCGTCTGCCATAACACACCTTCCACCCAATGAATGGCTCCGTCTCCGGGCAGTAAAGATGAAAATATTTTGTATTTTCATCCGTCTTTATATCCGTAAGATCTGCCCGCTCCAGAGCCGATGCCAGCATATTCGCACCCCTGATATCTGCGCCGGCCATATTGCATCCCCGCAGGTCAGCAGAGTGCAGATCTGCTCCAGAAAGGTTCGTACCCCTAAAGGTCGAGCCTCCGAAAAACGCGTTGTCAGCCTTAATATAAGCCATATTCGCTCCATCCAGATTCACATTACGGATATCGCTTTTATTAAAGTTGATGTTGTGAAGATCCCAGCCTGATAAATCCATGTCCTCCAGCAGAATACCGTGCAGATCCAGTTGCTCTGCCGTCTTCCGGTTCCTAATTTTCTCTTCTAGTTCTTCCCGTGTCAATTTTCGAAGCATGCCCCTCTCCCTCTCATATACGAATAATCTATGGTATATTATATTCCTTTTTTATCTTCTTTGCAATTAGGCCTCCTTCTTTTTCTAACTGGCATCTTCCCTCCCTCTACGCGCCCGCTTTTGGCCAGCGCTTTTCTTATAAATGCCTTTTTATCCTTTAATTTATCCAAACTTGCTAGCCTCCACTCCCAGTTAGGCGTTCCTAGCGTGCCCGGAGTATTGAGCCTCCCCGCATTATCAAGTTCCAGCACGTCCTGTACTGGGAGTATCGCAGTATCCGCCTTATTGTCCAGCGTATAGCAGATAAAGTTTTTCACCAAGGAATCTTCCTCATACCCCCATGCATATAATTCTCTTTCCGTTGCCAATCTGACCTCTCGGGGCTGTCCTTCAAACCATCCTTTTATAGTCTCATTATCATGTGTTCCTGTATAGACGATCATATTTTCCCTATCCTCAAACAGATTGTTATGTTCCATAGGATCGAAAGTAAACTGAATAATCTTCATGCCCGGCAGATGATATGCGTCCCTGAGTTCATATACCTGCGGGCGCATATCTCCAAGGTCTTCCGCTACAATCCTGACATCCGGATTGTCTTTCAAAAGTACGTCAAGCAAAGCGTTGCCCGGCGCCTCGATCCATTCTCCTTCTCTCGCGGTAGGAGAAGACGCCGGAATCTTCCAGTAGGTATCGAATGCCCGGAAATGGTCAATGCGGATGATATCAAACAGTCTTGCATTATAGCCAAACCGCTTTCTCCAGAAGACAAATCCATTCTCCTTCATACGCTCCCAGTTATAGATTGGATTGCCCCAGCGCTGCCCGTCTTTACTAAAATAATCCGGAGGAACTCCTGCGATAAACGTCGGTTTTCCATCTGCTCCAAGCAGGAATTCATCCTGATTCATCCAAACGTCCAGAGAATCCAATCCAACATAAAATGGTATGTCGCCCATTATTTCTATCTTATTGACATTTGCATAGTTTTTAAGGGCCTTCCACTGCCTGTAGAATTCATACTGGACAAACATCTCAAAGCAAGTTTCCGCCTCATAGATGCTGATATCGAACGCTCGGTCTTTTATCCAATTTTTGTGTTCTTCCTTCCATTCATTCCAGCATTTCATGCCATTGTGTCTTTTAAGAGTCAGGAATACCGCATAGGGATATACCCATTCCTGCTTCTTAAACGTCTCATATTCAGAATCCGGGCTGAAATTCTGGAAGGCTTCCTGCAAATATTTCCGCTTATATGCTCGCACTTTTTCATAATCCACCCTCGCCTCTTCTCTGCGAAATGGAGCAGGCTTCCTGTTTAAAAGTCCTTCTTCCGACAATGCATCCAGATCCAGATAGATTTCATCTCCCGCAAAGGAAGAATACGGCTGATAAGGCGAATTACCATATCCCAAAGGATTCATTGGGAGAATCTGCCAGATGTGCAGTCCGCACTCCTTCATAATATCAATGAATTCCCTGCTTCCCCTTCCAAAATCTCCAACGCCATAATCCGATGGCAGTGCAGAGACCGGCATCAATAACCCTGCTTTTCTCATGTTGCTACTCCTTGTCCGCTATTCATGATCCTTTTCATCCGCCTGTACATCTTTCCGTTCCCAGAATAGCCTTTATACCTTTTAAAATGCCTCTACAGGCTCTTAGATATAGTATGCCGCCTTCATTGTATAGAGATGCAAAAATCAGCCCGAAATCACATTAAGCCCACAAAAGGCAGAAATTCCTTCTTTTGCGGAAGGACTTCTGCCTTTTTCTTTATTCGTTGCCTTTATCGAGCCGTATCGGACAGCGGCATTTTCTTCTTACCACTCAAACTTCTTTGCAAAATAAGCATCCAGGTCTTCGATCTTGATTCTCTCCTGCTCCATGGTATCCCTGTCGCGTACGGTAACTGCTCCGTCTTCTTCAGACTCAAAGTCATAAGTTACGCAGAATGGCGTTCCAATCTCATCCTGACGGCGGTAACGCTTGCCGATATTTCCACGGTCATCAAATTCGCAGTTGTACTTCTTGCTTAACTGGGCATACACTTTCTCTGCGCCCTCATTGAGCTTCTTAGACAGCGGAAGCACGCCGATCTTGATTGGCGCAAGCGCCGGGTGGAAATGAAGGACGGTTCTTACATCCCCGCCTTCCAGTTCTTCCTCGTCGTATGCACTGCACAGGAATGCAAGCACCATACGGTCTGCTCCAAGTGAAGGCTCAATAACGTAAGGAACATATTTGGCCTTCTTCTCGTCATCAAAGTAAGACATATCCTGCTTGGAGGTATTCTGATGCTGGGTCAGGTCAAAGTCTGTCCTGTCGGCGATGCCCCACAATTCTCCCCATCCGAATGGAAACAGGAATTCCACATCAGTGGTTGCCTTGCTGTAATGGCTTAATTCCTCAGGCGAGTGGTCACGATAGCGTACCTCATCATCCTTAAGCCCCAAAGTCTCCAGCCAGTTAAGGCAGAAACTCTTCCAATAGTTGAACCACTCAAGGTCTGTTCCAGGCTCGCAGAAGAATTCCAGTTCCATCTGCTCAAACTCTCTGGTACGGAAAGTAAAGTTTCCAGGCGTAATCTCGTTGCGGAAGGACTTGCCGATCTGGCAGATACCGAATGGAATCTTCTTTCTTGACGTACGCTGCACATTCTTAAAGTTTACGAAAATGCCCTGGGCAGTCTCAGGCCTAAGATACACTACACTCTTTGCATCCTCTGTAACGCCCTGGAAGGTCTTGAACATCAGATTAAACTCGCGGATCTCGGTAAAGTTATGCTTACCGCAGGACGGACATGGAACCTCATGCTCTTTTATATAGGCTTCCATCTGCTCGTGGCTCCATCCGTCAATGCTGTCTGCGATATCCAGTCCA
The DNA here is from genome assembly GCF_004295125.1 of [Clostridium] scindens ATCC 35704. Taxonomy (NCBI): domain Bacteria; kingdom Bacillati; phylum Bacillota; class Clostridia; order Lachnospirales; family Lachnospiraceae; genus Lachnoclostridium; species [Clostridium] scindens. The sequence goes on from NZ_CP036170.1 coordinate 210,322, forward strand.
TTCGCATGCGCATACTCTTCAATCATCTTGTCTGCACGAAAACGCTCATGGCATTCTTTGCAGTCCATCAGAGGATCGCTGAATCCTCCCAGATGCCCGCTGGCTACCCATGTCTGCGGATTCATCAGTATCGCGCAGTCCACGCCAACATTATACGGGGATTCCTGAACGAACTTCTGCCACCATGCCCTCTTTACATTGTTCTTCAATTCTACGCCGAGATTTCCATAGTCCCATGTATTAGCAAGCCCGCCGTAAATCTCAGATCCAGGGTATACGAATCCTCTTGATTTCGCCAATGCTACGATCTTATCCATTGTCTTTTCTACCATATCCTCTTCCTCGCCTTCTATAGTTTCATAATTGTTAATTATTATACAGTTAACCACAGGGGTTTTCAAGTCTTATTCCACAATTGTTTCCAGTATTTCCAAGGATTTGAAGTGCCTGTCCACATAAACGTCCAGATACGCGCGCACCACCTTGCCCAGTTCCTCTAATATTTCCTCTTTTACCGTAAATGTATATAATTTTTCAATATTGGAACTGATGATATACTGCATTGCATACAGCGTTGACGTCTTAAGCGCCATACCGTCCGTAATCCTGCCCGAGCAGGCGCTGCATACCAGCCCGCCCTTACGGACGCTGAACAAGGCCGGGCGCTCCCTATCACCGCAGCAGATGCATTTAAACACCTGTGGCGCCTCGCCGTTAATTGCCACCGCCTTCAGTTCATATATGTACCGGACCAGACGGTTATCCAAATGCGGATTGGTCAGAGCCCGAAGCGTCTGGTACAGCAGTTTCAGCGGCTGGGTCTCATCGTTATACTCTCTGGCATAATAATCGGCAAATTCCAGAAAGTAAAATCCATAATAAGCCCCCTCCACATCTATCCTCAATTCCGAAAAATAATTGGTAACAGAGGCCGACACCAGCGTAAAAGATGTCCGCCCCTCATATACCATAAATTCTCCGAAAGTAAAAGGGCTAGTCACGCCTACAAGCGAGCTGTTGGGCCGCCTGGCCCCTCTGGCAAAGGCAGTTATCTTGCCCCTTTCCTTCGTCAGGATTACAACCCGCCTGTCATATTCACCTATAGGTGATGCTTTCAGCACCATCCCCGTCACGGTAACCTGATTCATTGTCTATTCCACCTGTCTGTCCTGCATTATCCGCCTCCCGGCGCTCTATTACCTGCCGGCAGATGTCCATTCCTCTGTAATAAAGATAGTCTGTCACACTGCCAGTCTTTGTAAAACTTTCCCAGTATCTGTCTTCCATAGAATCACCTCATCCTCCGTTGATAAGTTTAGGGTCTCCCATGGAAGCCTTTTTTTATTCGTCTTCCCGATATCCAAAATTTTTCATCAGATATTCACTGTCCCGCCAGTCCTTCTTTACCTTTACCCAAAGTTTCAGATTTACTTGGCAATCCAGCATTTTCTCGATCTCGTACCTGGCGGTGCTGCCGATCTTTTTCAACATATTTCCTTGTTTACCAATAATTATCCCCTTGTGGGAATCGCGCTCGCAGATAATCGTGGCATCGATATGCATGACCTTATTTTTCATCTTCATACTGTCAATCGCCACGGCAATCCCGTGAGGGATCTCTTCCTGCAGGGAATGCAGCGCTTTCTCCCGAATTAGTTCTGCCACGATCTGGCGCTCCGGCTGGTCGGTAATAGTATCTTCATCATAGAACTGCGGACCGTAGGGGAGATATTTCATCACCGCCTTAAGCAGTTCCTCGGTATTATTCCCGTTCCTCGCAGACACCGGGACAATCTCGGCAAAATCGTAGATATCCTTGTATGTCGCGATAGCCGGCAGAATCTCCTCTTTCTTTACGCTGTCAATCTTATTGATGACCAGAATGACCGGGGTGCTGACTTTCTTAAGCTGCTCCGCAATATGCTTTTCCCCTGCGCCTATGAATGTGGTAGGCTCCACCAGCCACAATACCACATCCACCTCGTTCAGAGTACGTTCCGCCACATTTACCATGTATTCCCCCAGTTTATTCTTGGCCTTATGGATCCCCGGCGTGTCCACGAACACAATCTGCCCTTCCTCCGTAGTCAGTACCGTCTGGATACGGTTTCGGGTGGTCTGGGGCTTATTGGACGTGATGGCGATCTTCTGGCCGATCAGATAGTTCATAAGTGTAGACTTGCCTACGTTTGGCCGGCCGATCAATGTCACAAATCCTGATTTAAAATCCTTCTTCATATGTTCTCCTTTAATTTAACACGTAACATTTTTCACTTTTGCACGTAACATTTTTCAAAAGTGTTACGTGCAAAAGTGAAAAATGTTACGCGTCCCGTTAAAAACTTGTCACAGTTCCAAATAGGTTTCTTTCTTCCTCGATTTTTTCTTCGCTGCCGATTACGCACAGCTGGTCTGCCTTTAACACTGCCTCTACCACCTTGGAAAGCCTGCGGATATCGTCCTGTCCTGCCTCCAGGATCTCTCTCCTTTCCTTCTGGATCATCTCGGCGCTGACTTTGTTCATATACAGGTTCATAGAACGGTCTCCTTTGGCTGCGGGCGTCATCGGCTGATCAATGTTGCTCATAGTGCCAATGATATATTTCGTCATATCGCGCTCGCTGACGGTAAATTCTTTCAGGTATTCAACGATTCCGTCATATACTTCCAGGGTACGTCTGAGATTCGGATCACGGTAGGATACGAAATACCCTTCCCCGATGCGGTTAAAATTGCTCATGCAGCCGTATGCGCCGCCTTTTACGCGGATATTCTGCCACAGGTACTCATAACTTAAGATGACCTTTAATATCTGCAGAGCGCCCGTATAGGATGCGCCATTGTCAATAAAATTACCGGTCCTCGCTACATACTGGACTTTCGACGCCGTCTTGAACCCTTCATTCTTTTTCTGACAGTGGATCATGCATGGAGAATCCTTTGGCTCTTCATGATTCAGGCTTGCCTTCATGGATGATATCATCGTCTCCATATCCTGAAGCCCTTCTTTTGCAGCCGTATAGCTAAGCATCATATTGTCCGCCCGGAACAATTGTCTTGCCAGGCTCTTAAGATTCTCAACCAGCCTGCCTTTCTCTTCTTCAAAATGTTCTTCGATATAGGCAATCTTCTCATAAAATTCGATTCCATTGGTCATATCTTTTAACTTGGCCGATGGGGACGAATAAGACATCGCCCTTAACGCCGCAGTCGTATGTCCGGACGACTGGAACTTCATTAAAAGCCTGGATTTAAGCATCGCCAGAATCTCTTTCAGACGCTTCTCATCCTCCAGTTTCGACTGGGTTAGAATCTCCGCCATCATGTCAAATGCCACCGGGAGTTTGGCATACAGCGCCTTTGCCTTGATTTCAAAGGTGGCCCTAAAGGCCTTCTCCCTCACGTTCGTCACATCCGAATAAAGTTCTAAAGATGTGCCAATGCCGCCTGTATGCATATTGATCTCATTAAACAATGCTCCATATTCAAAATGTTCTGTATCGATGATTCCGAGCACAGACTGCAGGATGCCTACATAGGAAAGCATCTCTTCTGTCACTCCCGACAGATCAAACATCACATCCACATATCCGATTCCATTGGTCTCTATCTCATGGAAGACTACTGGAACCCCCGAAATATTCATCTCCTCATTAATGATCGGCTCGATATCCCTGGAAATATCTTCTCTTTTAAGAATTGGAATCTTCGCCAGGTCTTCTTCATCATCCGGCGCAGACTGGTATGCTTCCAGCGCTTTGGTGCGCTCCACCAGCACTTCCTGCTCCCTCGCCGAGAGGCTGTTCTTGTAAGCTTGCAGCTTCTCCTCCAGTTCTCTGTCCCTCTGAGCTGTACGGCCCTTCTCTGGCTTTACGATCACGATGGCGCCATGGGTGTTGTCTAAAAGATATTTCTGGATCAATTCTTCATAATATCCGGTTCCAATCTGCTTCTTCAGGAATTCAAACGTATCCAGCGCCTCGATATGGATGAACGGCTTCTCATCATCATAGAGCCAGCTGTCCATCATCTGAAGGCCATACATCAGCCCTTTTGGATAATTTCCAAAATCCGCCTCCCGGTAACGGAATTCATGGTAATTAATTCCTGCTTCCAACGCTTTCTGATCGATCCCTTTATCTGCACACTCTCTGAGTACATCTTCAATCACCTGAATAAAAGCCTTTTTCTGCTCCTGGTTCGCGTTTTTAGATACGATGGAAAAAATAGGCTGGTAGATCCCATTGTCATAGGACCCCATAATATCCTTTCCGATCCCCGCATCTGTCAGCGCTTTCTTAAGCGGCGCTCCTGGCGCGGACAGTAATGCATAGTCCAGAATCTGGAATGCCAGATACAATTCTTTATCCAGACTGGTGCCGATTACCTTATTGTAGGAAAGATAGGTGTTATCCTCCTCAGATTCATCGCTTGCTATGGAATATGGAATCTCCTTCTCCACAATTTTAGCAAAAGGATCCTGGTACTTTATCTCTGAATCTACCGATACAAAGTCAAATTTGCTTAAATACTCTTTATCCAGCCAATCCAGTTTTTCCTCCATATCCATATCACCATACAGATAAATATAACTGTTGGATGGATGGTAATATTTTCTGTGGAAATCAAGAAACTGCTCATAGGTCAGTTCTGGTATTACTTCCGGATCCCCGCCCGATTCATTGGCGTAAGAAGTATCCGGGAAGAGTGTATTAAGAACCACCCGGTCCAGCACGCCTTCTGGCGATGAGAAGGCCCCCTTCATCTCATTATAGACCACGCCGTTATATTTAAGCTTATCTTCCACCGAATCCAGTTGATAACTCCATCCCTCCTGGCGGAAGATCTCCTCATGCTTGTAAATATTAGGATAAAGCACCGCATCCATATAAACGTGCATCAGGTTCTGGAAATCTTTATCATTACAGCTTGCCACCGGGTACACCGTCTTATCCGGATAGGTCATGGCATTGAGAAATGTATTCAGAGATCCTTTCACCATTTCTACAAATGGATCTTTGGCCGGAAAATTCCTGGAACCACACAGGACGGAGTGCTCCATAATATGCGGCACGCCTGTGCTGTCCTGCGGCGGCGTCCTGAAGCCTATGCTGAACACCTTGTTATCATCATCGTTTTCTACCAGCAGGATTCTCGCCCCGCTTTTCTTATGTCTGAGAAGGCATCCCTTTGCTTTGATACCCTTTAAGTCCTCTTCTTTTAATACTTGATAAGCATTTAAGTCTTTGACACCCATAAAGCTTCTTCTATCTCCTTTCATCGCGCTCATTTCTAACAATTATAACACCTTTTCGCACATGGTTGAAGGCGCAACATTTATTTTCTCCTGATTCCACGGCTTTACTTTGTATATCATGTCTTTCTTCGGATTTATTATTCTTTTTCACTGTATTAGAAAAAGGCCCGTCTTGCGGGCCTTCTCTACGACTTTTATATAACGTCTCTATCTCTTTGATATGTTCTCTTTATTCCTTGCCTATTGTATTCTTAATCACCAGCAGTGTAGCCACCATCAAGGCAATTCCTATCGGAAGACAAATGAATGGATTCTGAACGAATCCCGCAATCACATAGGTTACGAAGGAAACCGCCGCTACCGTTATTGCATAAGGCAGCTGGGTCGTCACATGGTTGACATGGTTGCACTGTGCTCCGGCAGAGGCCATAATCGTAGTGTCAGAGATTGGCGAGCAGTGGTCTCCGCAGACTGCGCCTGCCATGCAAGCGGAGATGGATATGATCATCATCCTTTCGTTGGTTCCAGCAAATACGGCAACAACGATCGGAATCAGGATGCCAAACGTCCCCCAGGATGTGCCTGTTGCAAATGCCAGGAAGCATCCTACCAGGAAAATGATGGCTGGAAGCAGATTCACAAATCCGCTGGCAGCAGAATCCATTACTCCCGCCACGTATTTTGCGGCGCCAAGGCTGTCTGTCATGGCCTTTAACGTCCATGCAAATGTCAGGATCAGGATTGCAGGTACCATGGCCTTAAATCCTTCCGGCACGCAAGACATGGATTCACTGAATCTCAGTACTTTTCTTGCCGCATAGAAGATAATCGTAATGATAAATGCGAAGAAACTTCCAAGCATAAGGCCAACGGATGCATCACTGTTAGAGAAAGATTCTACAAATCCTGAACCCGAGAAAAATCCTCCTGTATAGATCATTCCGATTACGCAGCAGATGATCAGGGCAATAATCGGAAGTACCAGATCTATTACCTTTCCTCCGGTCTCATCTATAACTTCCTCTGCCGTGGCATACGGCCTGTCCGGCGTGGTATACAGATCTCCCTTCACCGCATTATCCTCATGAAGCTTCATCGGCCCATAATTGATGTTCAAGCATACAATGACAACCATCATGACGATCGTCAGCAGCGCATAATAGTTATAAGGGATTGCACGGATAAATATGGAGAATCCATCTTCTCCTTCCACAAAGCCCGTAACTGCTGCCGCCCAGGATGAAATCGGTGCAATGATGCACACAGGGGCTGCCGTAGCATCGATAAGATAAGACAGTTTGGCGCGGGACACATTATGCTTATCCGTTACCGGCCGCATAACGCTTCCTACGGTTAGACAGTTAAAATAATCATCAATAAAAATCAGCACGCCAAGAACGATGGTTGCCAGCTGAGCACCTACACGGCTCTTGATGTGCGTGCTTGCCCAGCGTCCAAATGCTGCAGATCCGCCCGCCTTATTCATCATGCAGACCATAATTCCAAGAACCACCAGGAACACCAGGATTCCTACGTTATAACTGTCAGACAGCACGCCTACGATCCCGTCCTGGAATACATGCGTAATCGTCTTCTCAAACGTAAATCCTGAATAGAATATGCCTCCTATCAGAATACCCACAAACAATGAACTGTAGACTTCCTTCGTGATTAATGCCAGCACAATGGCAACAATCGGCGGAACCAGCGCCCAGAAGGAAGCATACATCTTTGGGACATATTCGGCCGCTTCATCAGCCGCAAATACCGTCATTGTACTGCAGGCAAGAATGCAAAGAAGTGCCAGAATCCCCCATACCGCTTTTTTCTTTCCTCTCATCGTAAAATTTCCTCTCTTTTCCTTTGAATATAAAAATGCCATGAACAACGCTAATCCGGGCGCGCTCATGGCATAATCTTCAATCTACCTAAAATCTTGTATTATACTCTGATAGCGCTCCACTGTTGTGACAGTCCGCAGCATCTTATGCATACGTCCCAGAACATGCATACGGGCCATGCACATCCTTCGGCGGCCTCCCCTTTCCTCTAAAGCAGCCGCCCGGGCTATGGCTTTTGAGTACTGATGAAATCCGCGCCTCTATCAAGTCCATTATTCATATAGTACATTTGTATCATTTTTCAATGGAATTGTCAATAAATGATAGATTTTTAGCAAAGTTTATCCCGATTATTCATAAAGAAAATTCATATATTCATATATTTCCCCAAAATCAACTTTGCACTCCCCCTCAAAAATCCCAACCGGCACCTTGTCCTCCCCGCCGTAAATAACCGGGTATTCCTCGTGCGCAAAGTCGTACACGACTACCTTTCTGCTCTCCGGATCCACCATCCAATATTCTCTGACTCCTGCATTCATATATTTATTAAGTTTTAAAATTGAATCCTTCTTCCTGGTCGTCTTGGACATAATCTCAACAATAAAGTCCGGCGCGCCATATACGCAGTTCATATGAATTCTTTCGCGATCGCAGACCACAAGTACATCTGGCTGTACCATCGTCCTGTCATCGCAGTCAAGCTGTACATCCAGAGGAGCCAGCATTGGCACGCACTTTCCCTTGCTGTTCCGGATATAGGACTTCAGCTGTTCCCATATCTCTGCTCCTATCAACTGGTGCACGGAAGTAGGAGATGACATATCATAGATGATTCCATCAATCAGTTCCGCCCTTCTGTCCTCCGGTAATGCGTAATAGTCCTCTATGATATAATTCCCCTGCTGCCTTGCCCGGTACTTCGCTGCCGCCTCTTCAATCCTGTCTCCTTCCTGACTTTTAAATGCCTTTTCCAGCGCCTGAAGCGTATCATATCGGGGTGATTCCGTTACGCCTGAGAATATCTTCTGTACAGTACCAAGAGGCACTCCAGAAAGTTCAGCAATCTTGTCATATGTATATCCCAGCATTCTTTTTTGCCTTTTCATCTCTTCCACAGTCATCGGCATCCTCTCCTTCTCTAAGCAATAATCATCATTTTCTTTCCATTATCATACCACTAATTCTCCATTTGCTCAACATTTCACTCCAATTAATATTTTTTCTATTTCATCAGCGCGAAAACAACCAATTTTTTTCCATTCTTCAACACTTAATGCCTGAGCCTCAAAAGGCTCAATAACAGCCAAAAAAATCCCGCCTCCGGTACTATACCGGAGGCGGAAGCCTTTAATCATATTATACTTTTACAATACCGAACGATTCTTATTCTTCTCCGTAAAGAGTGACCAGTTTCTTCAGGTATGCATATCTCTCTTTCGCCTCAGCTTCATTCTTAGCGAAGAGTTTCTCTGCCTTCTCAGGATTTGCTCTCTTCAGGGCGTTGTAACGGACTTCGCCGTCAAGGAATGCCTGATAATCTCCTGTTGGCTCCTTGCTGTCAAGCGTGAACTTAGCGCCTTCAGCTGCCGGATTGAATCTGAAATTATTCCAGTATCCGCACTCAACAGCTAATGCTTCCTCTGTCTGAGCCTTGCTCATGCCCTTCTTGATACCATGGTTGATACATGGAGCGTAAGCAATGATCAGTGATGGTCCTGGATAAGCCTCTGCCTCGGCAATTGCTTTAACAGTCTGGTTAAAGTCTGCACCCATAGCGATCTGTGCTACGTATACATAGCCATAACTCATTGCGATGCCTGCAAGGTCTTTCTTCTTCGTCTCTTTTCCTCCAGCTGCAAACTGTGCTGTTGCACCTGTCTTTGTAGCCTTGGAAGACTGTCCGCCGGTATTGGAGTAAACTTCTGTATCGAATACCATTACGTTGATGTCTTCGCCGCTGGCTAATACATGGTCAACACCGCCGAATCCAATGTCGTAAGCCCATCCGTCTCCGCCGAATACCCACTGGGATTTCTTAGCAAGGAAGTCTTTATTCTTAACGATGTCTTTGCATGTCTCGCAATTGCATCCTTCCAATGCTGCTACCAGCTTGTCTGAAGCATCTCCGTTAGAAGCGCCGCAGTTAAATGTATCCAGATATTCCTGGCAGGCTGCCTTAACTTCTGCTGATGCCTCTGCAGATGCTGCAACAGTTTCAACTTCTTCTTTCAGTCTCTTTCTGATTGCCTTCTGAGCAAGCAGCATACCATAGCCAAACTCTGCATTGTCTTCGAACAAAGAGTTAGACCAAGCCGGGCCCTGTCCCTTGACGTTTACTGTGTATGGCGTAGACGGTGAAGAGTTACCCCAGATAGAAGAGCATCCTGTCGCATTGGCAATGTACATTCTATCACCGAATAACTGAGTTACCAGTTTAGCGTATGGCGTCTCGCCGCATCCTGCACAAGCTCCGGAGAACTCAAGGAGTGGCTGTTTGAACTGGCTTCCCTTTACTGTCTCTGGCTTAAACTTAGCAACAACTTCTGGCTTAACTTCAATCTCTCTGCCGAAATCAAAGATATCCTGAGAAGCAACATTTGCTTCCATATTCCCCATAACAAGCGCCTTCTCGCCCTTCTTGCCTGGGCAGACATTTGCACAAGATCCACATCCTGTACAGTCATAAGCTGATACAGTGATTGCGAATTTCATTCCTGGCATGCCAATCATATCGATTGTCTTTGTTCCTTCCGGAGCCTTAGCCAGTTCTTCTTCTGTAAGCGCTACAGGACGGATTACTGCGTGCGGGCATACATAAGAACAGCGGTTACACTGGATACAGTTTTCTTCTTTCCATACCGGAATATCAACTGCGATGCCACGCTTCTCATATGCGGAAGAGCCTGATGGAGTAGATCCATCTACATAATCCTTGAATGCTGATACTGGAAGCGTATTTCCTTCCTGAGCATTAACCTTAGCCTGGATATTCTTAACGAAATCGACAACATCTTCTCTTCCACCCTTAACTTCTGGTGAGAACAGTCCTTCGTCTTCGCATGATTTCCAAGAATCTGGAACCTGAACTTCAACAACCTGCTTAGCGCCTGCGTCGATAGCGTCATAGTTCATCTGTACGATCTTATCTCCCTTTCTTCCGTAAGTAGCCTTAGCTGCTTTTTTCATAAGGTCGATTGCTTCTTCTTCCGGAATGATGGACGCCAGTTTGAAGAATGCTGACTGAAGTACCGTATTGATACGTCCGCCAAGTCCGATCTCTTTACCGATCTTGATACCATCGATCGTATAGAACTTGATGTTGTGATCCGCGATAAATGCCTTTACCTGTCCTGGCAGATGCTTATCAAGACCTTCCATATCCCATGGGCAGTTCAGAAGGAATGTTCCTCCGTCTACCAGTTCCTGTACCATATTGTACTTGTTTACATAAGAAGGATTATGGCATGCAACAAAGTTTGCCTTATGGATCAAATATGTTGATTTGATCGGTTTCTTACCAAAACGCAGGTGAGACATTGTAACACCGCCTGACTTCTTGGAGTCATAGTCAAAGTAAGCTTGTGCATACATATCAGTGTTGTCACCAATGATCTTGATAGAGTTCTTATTCGCGCCAACAGTACCATCTGCTCCAAGTCCCCAGAACTTGCAGTTGATCGTTCCTTCTGGAGTCGTAATAAGCGGAGCGCCGATTTCAAGAGAAAGATTTGTCACGTCATCTTCGATACCGATCGTGAATCTAGCCTTCTGTGCGTTATTAAATACTGCAACGATCTGTGCAGGCGTCGTATCTTTGGATCCTAATCCATAACGTCCGGAATATACAGGAACAGCATCAAACTTTGTTCCCTTTAATGCAGAAACAACGTCAAGGTATAATGGCTCTCCCTGTGCTCCTGGCTCTTTTGTCCTGTCAAGAACATTAATTGTCTTAACCGTCTCTGGGATCGCATCAATCAATGCCTGTGCGCAGAATGGTCTGTACAGGCGAACTTTAACAACGCCTACTTTTTCTCCAGCTGCTGCCATGTAATCGATCGTCTCCTCGATTGTATCGCATACAGAACCCATAGCAATGATAACCTTCTCTGCGTCCGGTGCTCCGTAGTAGTTAAACAGTTTGTAATTCGTTCCGATCTTAGCGTTAACCTTGTCCATGTATTCCTGTACGATAGCCGGCAGTGCATCGTAATATGGGTTACATGCTTCTCTTGCCTGGAAGAAGATATCCGGGTTCTGTGCAGAACCTCTCTGGCATGGATGATTTGGATTCAATGCATGATTTCTAAATTCATCTACTGCATCCATATCAACCAGGTCTTTCAGATCTTCATAATCCCATGTCTCAATCTTCTGGATCTCATGAGATGTACGGAATCCATCAAAGAAGTTGATGAAAGGAAGTTTTCCTTTTAATGCCGCGCAATGTGCAACTGGCGTCAGGTCCATAACTTCCTGTACGCTTGATTCGCAAAGCATTGCTGCTCCAGTCTGACGACAGGCATATACGTCGGAGTGGTCTCCGAAAATTGACAGCGCGTGGCTTGCAAGGGCACGTGCTGATACGTGGAATACACCCGGCAGCTGTTCGCCTGCTACTTTATATAAGTTAGGAATCATCAACAGTAATCCCTGAGATGCCGTAAATGTCGTTGTAAGAGCACCTGCTGCCAGCGAACCATGTACCGCTCCGGCTGCACCTGCTTCTGATTGCATCTCTGTCACCTGAACAGTTTGTCCAAATATGTTTTTTCTACCTTCGGTAGCCCACTCATCCACGTGTTCTGGCATAACAGATGATGGGGTGATTGGGTAAATAGCTGCAACTTCGGTATATGCATATGATGCGTGAGCTGCTGCCTGATTACCATCCATGGTCTTCATTTTTCTTGCCATTTTTGTTGTTCCTCCTTAAAATATGATACAAATCATTATTTGACGTGTGTAATTATTATAGTCCCTAACCCCTTAAAAGTCTAGTGATTCTTGGCTTTATTTTGTTCCTTTTTCCATACATCTGCTTCTTTCAAGACCGCCTGGCTGCCCCCTGGGATACCGTATTTTCTTGACAAAAATATATCTGTCGGTTATACTGTAAAAGAGGATTGAATTAAGCGAGGATGCTCTCACAAAACTTGTGAGCGCATCCTTTTTTAATTCATTGCATCTCAAATACTATAGAGATTGGGGTGTTTTTATGAGTAGTAATGAAACAGGTACTGGAAAAAGTACAAAAGAGCATGCACAGTGGGGGTCGCGTTTCGGGTACATCATGGTAGCCGCAGGAGCTGCTATCGGACTTGGTAACATCTGGCGTTTTCCATATCTTGCGTATGGCGGCGGCGGGGGCGTATTCATCGTCATTTACATCATCATGGCTGCCCTTATGGGGTATCCGCTGATCAAGGCAGAGAGTGCCATCGGACGTTTTGCAAGAGCCAATGTAGCCGCTTCTTTTGGCGCAGTAAAGAAAAAGTACCGATTTGTGGGCTGGATCGCCATTCTTTGTACGACTTTAATCGATATGTACTATGTCATCGTCGGAGGATGGGTTCTGAAGTATGCAGTAGCCTACATCATCGGGGAAGATTTCGGCTCCGACACGCAGGTTTTTTTTGACGGATTTACCGCATCCAGCGTCCAGCCGCTGGTCTATACGGCAATCGTTATGATCGTAGTTGCCGTCCTATTGTTCTTTGGCATCACCAACCTGGTAGAAAAAGTTACCAAAGTTATGATGCCTGCCTTGTTCCTTCTGCTGGTTGTATGCGGCATATGGGCCATTTTCTCCACGCCTAACGCTGTCGAAGGCCTGAAGTATTACATCGTACCGGATTTTAGCAAAATGAGCGTGAAGGTATTCGCTGATGCTGCCACGCAGGTATTGTTCTCCATCGGTATTGGCTGGGGAATCTTCGTAACTCTGGGCGCAAGCCTTCCAAAGGAAAATAATATCAAAAAAGACTCTGTTTGGATTGCAGTCTGCGACACGGTGGTTGCATTGACTGCAGGTTTCGTTATCATTCCTTCCGCCTATGGCGCAGGTGTAGATATGGCCAGCGGGCCTTCCCTGATCTTCGTGGTTATGACCCAGATATTCTCCAAACTTCCGGGCGGACGGTTTATCGGCATCTTCTTCTTCATAGCATTGCTGTTTGCAGCGCTCTCCACATTGTTTACGATCATCGAGATCCCAAACAAGTGGCTGGAAGAGTCCACGCATATGTCTCACCGGAAATCAACGACGATCACCTCCCTCATCATCTTCGCAGGCGGTATCATCGTATCCCTTGGGTTTGGAGTTCTGAGCAATGTCCAGCTTCCATTTCTGGATGTACATGGAGTGGCATACTACAATATCTATAACTGGCTGGATACCTTCACCGCTTACATTCTTCTGCCTCTCGGCTGCCTGCTTACCTGCTTCTATGTGGCAAAGGTATGGGGATTTAAAGATTTCGAGAAGGAACTTACCGTGAATGGAAGAGACGGAAAGTTCTCCCAGTTCCAGAAAGTGGTATACGCAGTTATCGTACCGGCGCTGATGCTGGTAGTAATTTTGAACTGCTTCGGATTTATTAACTAAAGCAAAAGATCATTTATAAAGGCGTCCCGGGAACGACATATTCGTTATCCGGGGCGCCTTCTCTATTGTTATTATCTAATGAATCCCGACTGCTTATCCTAAATAAACGACTTCCTCTTGAGGCTTTTGCGCGGGTTCCATTCCTATCAGGTGCAGCACCGGCTGCTCATTTCCAAAAGATACCGCTGCCTCCCATTCAAACCTTGCCCGCAGGCGAATCCATTCATTTTTCTTGAACTCGATCTTCTCATCGGATTTGCAGGGATATCCATAAAATCGGATGTCAGCGGCGCAGCAAGTCATGATCTTGCGGACCGGGACAAACATCTTCTCATCCATGCCCCTGGGCCTGAACGCCTGGGCAGTAAACTCAATCTCTTTATGGAGATACAGTTCCGGATGATCATATGCATCCACGTACCAGATGCCAAAATCACCATCCTCCACAACAATCTTGTCTCCTTTTACATCATAAGGCAGGTCCTCTGCCGATGGCTGGATAATCTTTCCATCCATTCCCTCAAAGATAAGCTGGGCCATAGGATTCTGCACCTTTAAAGCCCGTCTGAATCCGGAACGGTCTACCCCGTCCGGACAGCGGTTTACTACGATCAATTCCGATTCCGCCAGCTGCTCCATCAGCATATTACGCATATTGGCCAGATACATGTCCAGCGTTGTCCCATCCACGGTAGAGTACACCCCCTGCAGTTCCCAATTGCGAGGATATTTGATGGACAGCAGATCCTCCAGTTTCCACATTCCATTATATTCTATGACAACCTGAGTCGGATGATAATTCTTCTCACAGTTCTTAAAAAACACAGAATTCAACTGTTCAAATGCTTCCACCTTTAGCTGGGCCATCTCCTTGCTGTCCAGATATTCCTTGGAGTATTCTTCCTCCCCTTCTTCACACAATATCAGCAGTGTGAGTCCTGGCTCGATCCAGTCCTGCTCCATTAGCGTCTCCTTCACCAGAGTAGTCTTGCCGCTGTCCAGAAAGCCTGTACACACAAACACCGGTGTTACCATGTCGTCTCCCTCCTTTCCCCTATTCCTTCTTACTTCAAATGGAACAAGGTCATAAGTTCCTCTTCTTTCAGATCCGTTCCGATTACGCAGAGACGTCCCGTATAGTCTGGCTGTCCTTCTCTCACCTCATACTCCTGCGGCACAAGATCAAACTGCCTCCAAGAGCCGTCTGACATTTGGATAATTCCTTTTGACCGAAGCACTGTTCCATAGGCCTCTGTCTCCGATAATGCCTTCAGCATGAAGTCCAGTTCCTCCTTTGTGTACTTATGCGCCGTCTCTTTTCCCCAGCTGGTAAATATCTCGTCCGCATGGTGATGGTGATGCTCATGGCCGCACGCTTCATGCTCATGGTGGTGATGCTCATGATGGCAGCATTCTTGCCCATGCGTCTCTTCCAGCAGTCCTGCCAGCTCGCTTCCCTTCTCCAGAGCATGTATGATCGCTTCCTTGCCCAGCTGCGCCCAGGGCGTAGAGATGATGGCTGCCTCCTTATTCTCATCCCGCAGCATATGAACGCATTCCTCAATCTTATCATCGCTCATGGCCTGCGTACGGCTGATAACGATGGCAGAGGCATGCTCCACCTGATCTTTGAAGAATTCTCCGAAGTTCTTCAGGTATAACTTGGCCTTCTTTCCGTCTACAACCGTAATTCTTCCATCAATCGCAATATCCGCATCTTTTTTTACATCTTCTATGGCCTTCATGATGTCGGATAATTTCCCGACTCCTGAGGGCTCTATAATCACGCGGTCAGGCTGGTACTCCTCCAGTACTTTTTTAAGGGCCTTGCTGAAATCCCCAACCAGCGTACAGCAGATACATCCGGAGTTCATCTCTGTAATCTCAATTCCTGCATTTTTTAAAAAACCGCCGTCAATGCCAATCTCGCCGAACTCATTTTCAATCAGCACCAGTTTTTCTCCTGCGAATGCCTGATTGATCAGCTGCTTGATAAATGTGGTTTTTCCCGCTCCCAAAAAGCCGGAAATAATATCTACTTTCGTCATCCTTATTGCCTCTTTTCTATTTCCATTCATTGATTGATATACACATCCGACACATATATTACCACAAACTCTCCCAAGTTTCCAGTTATACCCAGTCAAACTATAACGGCAGTATTCCCAGTTCTCCACTGAAAATACTGCCGTTTGCATGAATGATTATTTTTCTCTTACAGCACGCCGCCTATTGATAAGAACAATGGTGCAAATACCAGTGATACGATCGTCATCAACTTGATCAGAATATTGATGGATGGGCCAGAAGTATCCTTAAATGGATCACCTACCGTATCTCCTACAACCGCCGCATGGTGCGCGTCGCTGCCTTTGCCGCCATGGTTGCCGTCTTCAATAAACTTCTTGGCATTATCCCATGCGCCGCCCGCGTTAGACATGAAGATCGCCATCATTACGCCGGTAACCAGCGCGCCGGCCAGAAGTCCGCCCAGGGCCGCAGGCCCTAACAAAATTCCTACTATCAGCGGCGCAAGCACTGCCATGATTCCAGGAACCAGCATCTCTTTCAATGCCGCGGTGGTGGAGATTGCGACGCAGGACTTATAATCCGGCTTTGTTGTCCCTTCCATAATGCCAGGCATAGTCTTAAACTGGCGTCTTACTTCCTCGATCATCTGATAAGCCGCCTTGGACACTGACTGCATCGTCATGGCAGAAAACAGGAACGGAAGCATGCCGCCGATAAACAGGCCGATGATAACCCTGCTGTTAAGGATGTCGATATTCTTAAGCTGCACAGCCTCTGCATAAGATACGAAAAGCGCCAAAGCCGTAAGTGCGGCCGATCCAATGGCAAATCCTTTGCCCATTGCCGCCGTCGTATTTCCAACTGCGTCCAGCTTATCCGTAATCTTGCGGACTTCCGGCTCAAGCCCGGACATCTCCGCAATACCGCCTGCATTGTCTGCAATTGGCCCATAAGCGTCAACCGCTACCGTAATGGCTGTCGTAGACAGCATTCCTACGGCTGCCAGAGCAATGCCATACAGGCCGCAGAACTGATATGCCACAAAGATGCCGGCGCAGATCAAAAGAATCGGGATCGCAGTTGACCTCATGCCCACCGCGAGGCCGCTGATAATCGTCGTTGCAGCGCCAGTCTCGGACTGTTCTGCTATCTCTTTTACAGACTTATAGTCTCCTGATGTATAGACTTCGGTAATGATTCCAATCAGCAGGCCGACAATAAGGCCAGCCACGATCGCGATAGCCGCATTGAAATCCCCGAAGAAATATTTACTGAATACAAATGCTACGATCAGTACGATCACGCTGGATGCATAAGATCCCATTTTAAGCGCTTTGTGCGGATTGGCCTTCTCATCGCCTTTTACGAAGAAGGTTCCAAGAATGGATGCCAGAAGCCCGCATCCTGCGATCATCAATGGAAAAACGGCGCCTGCCACTTTAAAATATACGATTCCCAAAGTCAGCGAAGATATAAGCGCTCCCACATAGGACTCGAAAAGATCCGCGCCCATTCCGGCAACATCGCCTACATTGTCGCCTACGTTATCAGCGATAACGGCTGGGTTGCGAGGATCATCTTCGGGAATGCCCGCTTCTACTTTTCCCACAAGATCCGCGCCCACATCAGCCGCTTTGGTATAGATACCGCCGCCAACACGCGCAAATAAAGCGATAGATGAAGCTCCAAGGCTGAATCCTGACAATACGTCCACATTCTTAGTGATCATATAGATGGCGCTCACTCCAAGAACGCCAAGGCCTGCCACGCACATTCCCATTACTGCCCCGCCGGAAAATGCGATTGAGAGCGCTTTGTTCATTCCGCCTTCTTTGGCAGCATTTGCAGTCCTGACATTTGCTTTTGTAGCAACCGTCATTCCGAAATATCCTGCCAGAGTAGAGAATAATGCTCCCACAACAAAGCAAATGGCAGTTACCCAGTTGCCAATGCCAAAGCCGATAAGTACGAATAATACGATGACAAAGAATATAAGAATCTTATACTCTGCCGTCAAGAAGGCCTGGGCGCCTTCGCCGATTGCAGCTGCAATCTCCTTCATCTTGTCTGTTCCTGCGTTTTGCCTGCTTACCCTTGCTGCCAGCAGGGCCGCGAACAGCAGGGCTGCAATGCCCAGCACCGGAACAATGTTTAAAAACATCTCCATAATTAAAATCCTCCCACAGATTTATTATAATTCTTATATTATCATAAAAATGCGGATTGTATAGTGTTTTTTTCAGATTCTATCAGAATTCCCAATTTTTTTGCACTTTCCTTCTTTTGTTCAGTATATTTATTTATACCCCTTTGATTCGCTTCATGACCCATCATACTCTATGCAAACCAGCGTAAGCCCTTCCGGAGGCGCCGTCACTCCAGCCTGCGTACGCTCCCTGGCTTCCAGGATTTCCTTCACCTTTGTCGGCTCATAGAACCCTCTTCCCACCCGTATCAAAGTGCCCGCGATAATCCGAACCATATTATAGAGGAATCCATTCCCTGTAATCCGAATGGTAATATCCGGCCCTTCCTGCTCGATCATTAATTCCTTCACTGTCCGAACCGTATCTTCCACACTAGTCCGTACATTACAGAAACTTACGAAATCATGTTCGCCCAGAAGATAAGCCGCTCCTTCCCTCATCTTCTCTACATTCATAGGAAATGATACAAAAGCGCTGTATCTGCGCTTTAAAGGGTTTTGTACCGGTGCGTTATAAATATGGTATTCATACGTCTTAAGGATCTCATCCTGATATCTGGGATGCCAGTCCAATGGAACTTCCTTTGAACTTACAATCACAATATCATCTGGAAGCCGCTGGTTCAGGGCATAAGCCATCCGCTCCGCCGGAATGGAAGACTCCGTATCAAATACAGCCACATTGCCTAATGCATGCACCCCGGAATCGGTCCGGCTGGCTCCGATCACATGAATGTCTTCTCCAGTCAGTTTCTTTAACTTTTTATTCAATATCTCTTCAACCGTAATTCCATTAGGCTGAATCTGCCAGCCGCAGTAATCTGTGCCATCATAGGCTATGGTCAGTTTAATTCTTTTCAAAAGGCACCGCGTCCTCCTTATCCATGTTACGTCCTGTCATCAGAATATCCAAAGATGCAGCGGCACGTACCTTCCAATAAAGAATACCGCCACCACATATGCCACGACCACGATATATGCCATACGATCTCTTGACTGGTACTTCAGAGGCTTCATCTTGGTCCTTCCCTCGCCTCCGCGGTAACATCTTGCCTCCATAGCCATTGCAAGGTCATTGGCGCGCCGGAAGGCCGATACGAACAAAGGAACCAGGATAGGGATCATATTTTTAGCCCGCTGAATAATATTGCCACTCTCCAAGTCAGCGCCCCGGGCAATCTGCGCCTTCATGATCTTATCTGTCTCTTCCAGAAGTATGGGAATAAATCGCAGCGCGATAGACATCATCATCGCCACCTCGTGCACAGGAACGCGAATCTTGTTCAATGGGTGCAGCAGTTTCTCTATTCCATCCGTCAGTTCATTCGGCGTTGTAGTAAATGTCATAAGCGAAGAGCCAATGATCAGATAGATCAGCCGGATCGCCATATAGACAGCCGTTCGAAGCCCTCCTTCTGTAATGGTGAAGATCCATGCATGGAACAGCACCTCGCCGTCCCTGGTCAGAAACAGATTAAATAATACCGTTATCATCAGCAGCATGACAATGGGCTTGAGGCCCTTGACAATGTAGGAAAACGGTACTTTTGAAAGCCGTATGACGGCTACCAGGAATACAGTCGCCACGATATAGCCGGGTATGCTTTTAAACAGAAACAAAGAGATCAGATACAGAAGCGTGGATACCAGTTTCACCCTTGGATCCAGCCTGTGCAGCACGCTCTTTGCCGGATAATATTGTCCGATTGTAATGTCTCGAATCATTCTTTTCTCTCCAGTGCCTGCATGATTTCTCTGGCTGCTTCCTCCACCGTGGTTACGTCCACCTTCACAGGAAGCCCATGCTCCTTAAGATCATGCATGATATATGTGACCTGCGGCGCCGCAAGCCCAACCTTTTCCAGTTCCTGATAATGTGCAAATACTTTCTTCGGCTTGTCATTATACATGACAGAGCCTTTATTCATAACGATAATGCGGTCCGCATATCTGGCAATATCTTCCATGCTGTGGGACACAAGGATGACCGTCATATCGCTTTCTTTGTGGAGATAGGCAATCTGATCAAGAATGTCATCCCTGCCCTTCGGATCCAGCCCCGCGGTAGGCTCGTCCAGTACCAGGACCTTAGGCCGCATAGCCAGCACGCCGGCAATTGCCACACGCCGTTTCTGCCCTCCGGACAGTTCAAAAGGAGAAGACTTATAGTACTTTTCCTTAAGTCCTACAAGTTTCAGCGCCTCCAGCGCCCGCTCCTTGCACTCTTTGGGGCCAAGCCCCTGATTCTTAGGTCCAAAGCACACATCCGTCATCACGTCTATCTCAAACAGCTGATGCTCGGGATACTGGAATACCAGTCCCACCTGGTTTCTGAGTTCCCGCATGTTATATCCTTCCTCATATATATTCTCATCATTATAATACAGCGCGCCGCTGGTGGCTTTTATAAGGCCATTCAGATGCTGGATCAGCGTGGACTTTCCCGAACCGGTATGACCGATGATCCCGACAAACTCCCCATGGGGAATCGTCAGGGAAATATCCTTAAGCGCATGCTTTTCATATGCCGTTCCAAGGCTGTATACATAGTTAAGATGTTCTAATCTAATTGACATAATGCTTCCACCAATTCCTCTTTCCTAAGAATACCTGACGGGATATCCAGTCCTTGCTTCTTAAGTTCATCTGCCAGGATTGTCACCTGGGGGACATCCAGACGGTATTTCTTTAGTTCGTCTACCTGGGAAAATACTTCCTTCGGCGTTCCTTCCATTACCACCCGCCCGTGATCCATCACATAGATCTTATCCGCATCTATGACTTCTTCCATATAATGGGTGATCAGAATCACTGTGACTTTCTTCTGCTCCCTCAACTTCTTCACTGTCTTTAGGACTTCCTTGCGCCCTACCGGATCCAGCATGGCAGTCGGCTCATCCAGCACGATGCACTTAGGCTCCATGGCTACCACGCCGGCAATCGCCACCCTCTGCTTCTGTCCCCCTGAGAGTTTATTCGGAGAATGGTGCCGGTACTCTATCATGCCGACAGCCTTCAAACTTTCTTCTACACGCTGCCAGATCTCGTCCGTAGGAACTCCCAGATTCTCCGGGCCAAATCCTACATCTTCCTCTACTACGGTTCCAATGATCTGATTATCGGGGTTCTGGAATACCATGCCGGCTGATTGGCGCACGTTCCATAGCTCAGCCGGGTCCGTCGTATCCAGGCCATTCACCCATACCGTGCCCTCTGTCGGAACCAGGATTGCATTGATATGCTTAGCCAGCGTAGATTTCCCAGAGCCGTTATGGCCGAGAATCGCTATGAACTGGCCTTCCTTTACGTCGATATCCACTTCGTCTATGGCTCGTGACTTGCCGATCACATTGCCTTCCTCGTCCCGCTTCTCATATTCAAAAATCAGTTTTTCTGTCTGAACCATATCATAACCCTTCTCCATTATGCCCTCTCTGGTTCCGGATAGTCCTGGCCTTTGGTATCTACCGTTACCTTTTTCATCTTCTGTGCCTCCAATGGCCTGTCATTGTAGTCTGTAGGCGTTTCCGCGATCTTATTCACTACATCCATGCCCGTGATAATCTTTCCGAATGCTGCATAAGAACCATTCAGATGTGGAGAATTCTTGTGCATGATAAAAAACTGGGAGCCTGCGCTATCCGGATGCATTGCTCTTGCCATAGAAAGGACGCCTTCCGTATGAGCCAGGTCATTGGCAAAACCATTCTGTGCAAATTCCCCTTTAATATTGTATCCCGGGCCGCCCGTACCAGTGCCTTCGGGACATCCTCCCTGAATCATGAATCCACTGATTACGCGGTGGAAGATCAGTCCGTCATAATATCCCTTCTTCACCAGCGAGATAAAGTTATTTACCGTATTCGGCGCAATCTCCGGATATAATTCTGCCTTCATGATGTCTCCATTTTCCATTTCAATCGTAATAATTGGATTTTCCATAATATACTTCCTCTCTTTTTTCAAATATATAAACCGCATTATCTATTGTAACGGATATTTTTCCATTCGTAAAGTATCTTGATTGGAATGATATGCATAGAATCAGGAATACTAATCAAGACAAAGTAAGACAGGGAGGATGATATGATGAAAAAATGTAAGATATTGGGGACTGCCGCGGCCATGATGCTGGTGCTCGCGCTTGCAGGGTGCGAAAATAATACGGACGATGTGGACGCTCTCAAGAAACGGGTAGACCAGATGGAACAGGAATTGGCTGATATGGAGATTAATAATAATCTTGCCGAATCCTCTCAGGATAAGGCCGCTATTCATGAAGTCTCCGCGTCCGATGACTCTATCGCATCTCTTACCCAGGCTGTGGATGATATGGTGTCAAAGGCCAATGAAGCCAAGCCGGACGGTACTGAAGAGGAAAAAATGGAACAGTTCTTCACCCTCAAAAAAGAAATGAAGAGCATAGACAGCCGTCTGGATGCCTACGAGGATTATCTGGAATACCAGTACCGCCAGGAGAAACTTTCCCGGGAAGAATACCAAAGCCAGGATCAGGCGCTGGAAGAGTTGGAAGATAAATTGGACGCTGCCGAGGACCAGCTGGAATGGACCTTCGGCATAGACGACTAGGCAAAAAGATGCCGGATCATCCATGTGCTCCGGCATCGCTTCCATCTATTGCCCTATAATTCCGTCTTCAAAATAGAATCCGTCAAAATCATACTTATAGACGCGGTAAATAAACTTTTCCATATCCATCTTATAACTTGCGATCAGTCTATGATCCTTGTCATACTCGCCAAACATGCCTTGGAATCCGGAATCAATCACCGTATTGTCCCCAATATCCTGGGCGCTGCTTACATAGCCGGAATAAGGAACTTCAAAGGAATCTACAAGTTTAAAGGTTCCTGCGTTCTCGTCCACCAGATACTTATAGTAATAAGAAGAAGTCCCCTCCTTGGCGCTGTTCTGTGCAAGCCCCACCGCGGCCCAGTCAAAATCTGGCTTGGTTTCGCTGATTCCAATATTATTGTTAAACATATACAGATAATACTGTCCCTCCGGCAGACTGTCATCTTCTACATAGGAGACCGAATGCTGTCCTCCATGGATGGTAAACTCTCCATCCTTTGCAAATACCAGGCTTTCATACTGCGTCCCTGCCCAGAAGGACTTCTCCGCAATCATATAGCCCACCGTTGGAGTTCCATAGATATCATCAACCCTTATAATAGAGGAAGTCTCCCTCGAACTTAACAGCACAGATCCGTTGCCCATCCACTGGATCGTATTGATATGCATCCAGTCCAGTTCTCCTTCTTCGCTTCTTTGGCATTCCGCCTTATACTCCCCAAACAGAGCGCCAAGATCCAGCACTTTGGTGACTTCTCCGGAATTTACGTCCAGTTTGATCACAACATCTTCCGTGCTGTCCTGCTTCTTATCCGATGCCAGAATCAGCATATTGCCGTTATCATCAAATACATAGTCATGATGGACTTCATAGTCTCCGAGGTCAAAGACATTTGTCACCTGCCCCGTCCTGCTCAGCTGCGCCATCTTCGTCTCAGAAATACTGTAGTACATGAAATCCTTATCAAAGATCAGCCTGTGGCTTCGGTATCCCAGAAGCGGCACCTCTCCCCGGAGCGTTCCATTATTGTCGTAAAAATACATAAAGTCCAGAGCCGTGCTGTCATTTCCCAAGACCACGTAGAGCCCGTCTTCCAACTGGCTTGCATCGCCTTCTACATCCGTATCCAGCTGCACATCTTCCGTTCCCATAAGGGAGCCCATCTCAAATACGATCTCCTTGGTGTCCGTGGATCCATCTTCCTTCGTCAAGAAAAAGGTAACCTTATTCTCCATATCGGGTATCAGGCCGATCACCTGGAATTCATGTTCTTTCTGGTATGCCTCCTCCTGATACACCGTCCGGTTAAAGTCCTGAATCTTCGAGTCTTCGGCATGAACCGTATAGGCCACGCTCACCGGCTCATCCGTATTGAAATACACATAGAGCGACTGGGTGTTGGTACCGAATGGATTGTATTCTATCAGCATGTTGCTAAGCGTGTACTCCTGAGAGGACTTCTTCTCTTCCAGTTCCTCTGCTGTCTTCTCCTGATTCTTTACATCGTAGGCAGCCTTAATCTTCTTCAGAGATTCTTCCTGTGTCTTGGTAAGCTTCGTTGTCTCCGTATCCGTCTGCTTCGTACTGTCTTCTGTCTCCGAAGTTGCCAAAACCTTCGCCCCTACGCCCGTTGCGATAAATATCGCAGCCGCCAGGGCGCAGGCCAATATCTTATTTCTCTTTCTCAACTTATACCCCGCCTTTTCTAACTTGATTATGGGTTGCTATACTCATATTCTAACAGGAATTTGTGTTCATTTCATGAAAATATTTCAAATTATGGAATATAATATTAGACCGCCCTTTTCTTCGTATCCTGTGTCCCACAGTTCCTTCAGGGACATCCGCACCGCCTGCCCATAGGTGGCCGCTGTTATATACATCTCCTGGGGCCCGTCTTCGTAGCCTACCACGAGAAACCAGTGCCAGATAAAGTCTTTATACTTGTCAACATTCTTATGCCTCAGCATCAAATACGGCACCGGAAGCCCCGCATCGATCTGCCGTCTGATCTTTTCAGCCGCTTCTTCATAGGAATGGCTTCCTTTCAATCCTTCCATGGCAATCTGTATCCCGGCGCCCGTCTTGTCATTTACGTCTTGAATATACCGCTGGAATCCTTCCATATACCATTCCAGCTTCTTCACCCCGCCGACCCTCGGCCGGATATAGGGCTTCATAATCTGGCTGAATTGCTTATACTCTTCCTTATTAAGATGCATCTTGTCAAAAGGATAGAGCGCGTCCATGCCCATATGGAGGGCAAAGTAGATACAACTGTCACAGGCAGTCGCAGCGCCGCATCCTCCGATATTCATAACTACATTTGTAAACCAATCCTGGCTGCCCCCATAGGCTTCTTCTATCGTAAAATAATCAAGTCTCTTACTATGCATAATTCTGTCGCCTCCCAACGCAATCAGGGGCAGTTCCGGTCAAATCCCTTGCCAGCCCGCCGCAAAAAGGTTGAACCAGAACCGCCCCTGATTGAAACTTGATACTATCTTAACTCATATTTCAAGATTTTAGGACATTGTACTGATATTTATACAATATTTATGCTACATATTCTTTGAAATTTCTTCACATACCTTCATGGCCTCAAAGATTGCGCTTCTGAATCCGCGTTCTTCCAGTACGCGTACCGCCTCGATCGTAGTTCCTGCCGGAGAGCAGACCATATCTTTGAGATCCCCAGGATGCCTGCCTGTATCCAAGACCATCTTGGCGCTTCCAAGAACTGCCTGTGACGCAAACTGATATGCCAGTGGTCTTGGCATGCCGCCGGAAACAGCCGCGTCAGCCATCGCTTCAATCATCATGAAGACATAGGCCGGGGAACTTCCGCTGGTGGACACTACCACATCCATCAGGCGCTCAGGAATCATCTCGACACGGCTGAAACACTCCAGCAGCGTACGGATATATGCCATCTCCTCTTCCGTTATGTGCTCGTTGGGGCATGCCGCCGTCATGCCGGCCCCCACCATTGCAGGCGTGTTCGGCATAGTGCGCACGATCTTAACATCCTTGCCAAACTTCTCGGCAAGCCATGCAAGCGTCTTGCCCGGAGCGATCGTAATAATGATCTGGCTCTCCTTAATATCTCCCTTGATCTCATTGATCACATCCTCATAAAACTGTGGCTTAACCGACAGCACGATGACTTCCGCCTTGTCTACGACTTCCTTATTGCTGTCTGTCACCTGAATGCCGAACTGCTCTTTTGCGCGTTCTCTTCCCGGAGCAAATAGATCCGCTCCGATAATCTCCTGTGCCGGAATGATCTGCTTCTTTATAATGCCGCCCATTATTGCTGATGCCATGTTTCCTGTACCAATAAATCCTAATTTCATCTTCCATACCTTCCTTTGCTCATGAATTGTACGAGTTTCTTTTGTATACATATTTTTTATTTGTATACAATTTTATTCTTACAACGACTATACTATGCAAATCAAAGAAAGTCAATAATTATCTTGCATTTCCCCTATAAATACGTTATGATTTGTATACAATATCATATTTCGTATACTCATACAGAAAACAAGGAGGTCCCCTATGGCCAATAAAAGCGCCTCTCTCGCAGACCAGGCCTATGAAAACATAAAAACGAATATTTTAAACCTGACCTATCCTCCCGGCATGGCTTTGACCGAAGCCCTGCTCTGCAGCCGGCTGGGTATGAGCCGAAGTCCTGTCCGCGCAGCCATTCACAGACTGCAGACAGAAGGATTGATCGTATCCGACTATTATAAATCCATGACGGTCAAGGAAATCACAGATAAGGATATCAACGAAATCTACCAGTTGCGGGAATTGCTGGAAGGGGCCGCATTCAAGCTGATCTTTACTACCGGCCGCAACGAGGAATACTCTTACCGCATTGAGGAAAAGGTAGTCCGCATGTGCGCTGCTGCCAATGACCTTTATGAATGGGAAGTGGCAGATACTGCCATGCACATGGAAATCGTCAGTATATTCGACAATGACAGAATCAACCGGATCTACGAAAACAACCTGTCCGAACTGATCCGCATGGGCCAGTACTCTGTGAAGAATGGAATGCATATCCCTAAGACCAATGAAAATCTTAAAAAGATGGTCCGCCATATGAGAAAAGGAGACTATGAGAAAGCCTATGCCATACTAACGGCAGATCACTTTGGTACCGGAAAGGACAGCGCGCTTAAAGGCAGATAACTTTTAAGCGTAGGACTGATACCAAAAGAGAATAAACCTCCAACTGGCAAGTTTATCTTACATCAGTTTGGAGGTTTATACAATCGTTGGGATATTCCCTTATTTCTCAGAAATATTTACTTTTCCCGGTCATTCGCTGTTCTGTTAAGTCTTACTCTCCGGATAAATACCAGCGTCAGAAATGCCAGTATAAGCGCTGCCGCATACCACAGGATTGCAGTGTCATCCCCTGTTTTTACCGGCCGCGGTGTATCCGCTGGTGTCGGAGCAGGCGCAGCCGGAGCAATATACGCATGTTCAAACCGGATACAACTGTACTTCATTCCTGCTTCATCCAGTACGATTATCTCCGCTCTCAGACCATCGTCTGTATTTTTCACATAAACTTCCACTGTATACACAGTTTTGTCATATATGTAATTTTCTTTTTCCTCCGCCGTCTTCAGTTCTACACGATAGCGGTAAATTCCGCCATGTACATATTCCATAGGGCCGATTTCCTGATTCCCTGTGCCCGTCATGGCAAATGTATAACTTCCGTCGGCGCTTCCTTCCGGCATGGGCGCATTTGCTTCCAATGCTGTCAACTGATAGACAACTCTTTCTGTCTGATTTCCATCAAATGTCTGACTGATCGGCAAATACACAGAAACACCGTCTTCTCCCGCCGCATAGACCCGGCTCCCTACACCGAACAGCAGAAGAACTGTCAATAATCCACAAATGATTTTCTCTTTCCACATTCTATTTCTATGGCTCATTCTCCCTCTCTCCTTCATCCTTTATCCCATACGCAGAAGCCGCTTCCCTGATTACCCCAACCAGAATGTGTCTCCCGTTCGTTGCATCCGATGTACAGGTACTAAGCAAAAGGAGATGATCCGATGTATCAACCTGTAACTGACGCAAATACAGCGCTTTCTGAAAAATGGTATTCAGATATTCCTGCCTTCCATCTTCTGTCACAGCGGGTTGATAGATCGTACTGTCATAAGCATCTGCTTCCAGGAAAGCAAAAAAGTCGACCTTATGATTACTTCCGCCATAGTACAGATTTCCACTGGGATGCGCGTCAAAAAATGTTCGATTCTTAAAATCTGCCAGGTCTCCAAACATAGCATGATCCGCCATATGATGCCCATACAGAATCGAATTAAAATCCGTAAAATCCTTTTGATTTCTGTAATCCAGGAAAATGCTTCCGGCCAGGGAATACTTCCCTTCCGCATCTGTATTTACATACTTATCGTTATCTGACGCCTGTGTGACCGGATAATCAATATGTGTCCCATCAACTGTCACCCAACCGATTACCTCTGGATTCAAAGCCTGCAATTCTTCAAAAGATTTGCTCTTATCCTCTGTCGGTTTATATACTTCATACCGATTGGTATCTGCTGCCTGCAGAATCTGTTTGGAATCCCACAACACATAACATCCTAAAGCAAAAAGCAGAAGAAAGGCGGTCAGCACCGCAAAATTTACGGCGCCGTCCAGAAGCCTTATCGTCAGTCTCCCGGCAGATCTGCATATATGCTTCCCTGGTTTTTGCTGTCTACTCACCATTCGCCTCTCTTCCCGCCGTTTTATCCTCTGTAATACACGCTTACCGTGCAACTTTTCTTCTGATTACCAAGTATCCCACAAGCCCTGCAGCTACAGCAAGAATCAGAATTACGAAAGGCAGGTTGTTCATAATGATACCAGTAATCGGTACATCCTTGTATGTGTTTGTGAAAGTAACTGTATTGGTTCCTTCTCCTGCCAGATTGGTTTTTCCGGTTTCTGCTGTAGCAAGAGAATCTGCATCTGCTGCCGTTTTATTAGTTACAGTTTGTGTTCCATTTTCTACAACAGTTACGCTCGGAGCATATCCATCCGCTGCTCCAACCTCTGTTACCACATATCTGGTACCTGCCGGCAGATTGCTAAATACTTTCTGCCCACCGTCTGCCAGTGTAAAAGTATATTCCTGACCAAACGTATATGTATCATTCCCAGATACAAAAGTGCTTCCATCGTATGTAGCCGGTTTTGTAAATGTTACTTTAAATGTAAACGCTTTCGTTTTATCTGCCAGAGCGCCCTTTGTGTGTTTGGCAACCGTTAAAGAAGTGGTTTTCTCAAATTTGTTTACAAATTTAATCGCGTCCTGTTTTTCTTCTGTTCCAGCAGCTCCTGATTTTGCTGCAGTAATCTGATCAATTGCCAACCCACCATTTTCTGTGTTTTTCACATATACACGTACGGTATAAACAGATCCATCGTAAGTCACTGTGCCATTTTCAACAGAGGTTGCCCCTGCAGTTTCCTTTACCGTGTAGGTATATACACCGGCATGCGGGAAGGTCACTCCACTAAAGATCTCTGCTACAGTCTTACTTGAAATACCGGAAGTTACTGTATCTGCATTGGAATAATCAACTGTTTTCGCTGAAATGACCGGAGCATCTGCTTCCAAACCCGCAAATGTAAACGTGAATGTAATGCCCGGAACCGTAATTCCCTCTGCAATCTGAAAATCTTTCTGGATTTCAGCCTTTGCTGTAGGTACTGTAGGTTCCTCTGCGGCTGATACTACCGTTCCCATGCACATGACGGCCGCCATCAATCCGGCTGCTGCCGCTGTTTTGAACTTTTTAAACTTCATCATTTTTGAAATCCTCCTTCATAATCTTAATGACTTATTATATAAATTATCGTCCAGATGGCCTGAAGATAAATTTATATCCCTCTGTTTCGAACCAGAGTCAGGACTTTTCCCAGCGTATCCTGAATCGAAACCGGACCATAGATCCGGCTATCGGTACTGTGTTCCCGTCCGTCTCCCAACAGAAAAACCTGCCCTTCTCCCACAGTCAAAGGGAATGCAACACCTTCCGCATATCTGTCTGTTGTCCCGTATATTTCCGTCTCCTGCTGGATTGCCCCATTGACCATCAGACCGTTTTCGTTGATATCTACCGTATCACCCTCTACGGCTATTACTCGTCTGACCTGTGTTTCTCCTCCCTGTTTCAGGATGACCACATCCGAAGCCACATACTCCTTATCCAGTCTGTAAAAAATCACCAGGTCTCCGTCTTTCACGGCTGGTCTCATGGAATCCCCCGTAAACCGGAAGATTCCAAACACCGTGGTAAATGACAGAAGAAAAATGATAAGAATCATCCCGATTTTCAAAAGCAGCAATCCCAGCTCCACAGCCAGCGATGGCTGCTTTTTCCTCTGCTGATCATTCTTCTTCTCTTGCATCTTTTTCATTGACTACTGTCTCCGGCCGTGTTTCCTGCGAACAACGATTCCAAAGATCAATGCTGCTGCCGCAAAAACACTTAGCATCAGAATCCCCATCGTCCATCCGCTGCCCATTCCCGAGATTCCTGTTATCGGCACCTTTTCAAGATTGTTGATGACTGTTACGGTCTGATCACCCTCCTGTAAAGTCCCATTATCATCAGCCTTATACTCAACCTCATATTCTTGAGCGCTTTCAGGCTTTTCCTCAACCTGATACGTTGTTCCAACCGGAAGTTGATGCAGCGTAAAGGTGTCCTTGTGTCCCAGTTCCACCGTGATCGTTCCATTTGTTACTTCCTGTTTGCCTGTCTGCGTTGTACCATTCACTGTTTGTGAATATGCATAGGTTCCAGTCAGCAGAGCATTCTTTGCATCTTTCAGTGTTATAGTAATCTCGAATTTTTTCGTCTTATCCCCCATGGTGCCAGTCACTTCTTTTGCAACGGTAAGGGATGGCTTCCGGCTGTTGGTAACCGTAAATCCGTTTGTCGTATTTCCACTTACAGCGCTCTCATATCCCTCCAAAGCCTCTTCTTTCACTGTGTAGGTATGACCTTTCGCCACATAAGTGAATGTTCCCTTCCACTGGTTGCCTTCGGTCAATTGCAGCGTTTTATATGGTGTTGCAGCCGCATCCTGATACAGAGATACCGTTACAGCCGGTTTTTCCACACCCTCTGGTACACCCTTCCAGACTTTCGTTACAGGAATCTGCATTGCGGAAACCTGAACTACAGGCTGTTCCACGTAAGCAACGGTATGAGGTGTTCCTTCTCCTGTCTTTCCGAAAGTATAGGTCAGTGTTGCGCTTTCGTTGGAATAGAAACCAGGCTTTCCGGAACTACTTTCATTTCCCGGGGCGTCACTGTCTGCACTGCCTGTATCAGGATACTCGCCTTCTAAGTTTGCATAGTCATCGTATGCTTTCTGTGTAGGAACCACATCAAAGTTCACCGCATACGTGGTATCCTTGTCAAGAACAAAGCCGTCTTTAAATGTTGCTGTAACCATCTTACCATCTTCACTCAGCGTTACCGTAATCGTATCCTGACCTGTAATATCAGTTACCTTTCCATCTTTCGTAGCAGTTACAGTATAATGATTAGTCAACGTTCCCCCCGGAATCTTTACATACTCACTGAGGGTATCTGTGATCGTTACATTTCTGCAGATGAACTCTGTTGTCTCTCCTACGATTTCCTGGAAAGCCTTTTCCAGCGCTTCTGTATTATTTGCCGGATAGAAGCGTTTCTCCGAAGCCTTGGAATTATTCGCCAAATTTGTCAGGAACTCAGAACTCGAAGAAGATGTCATTCCAATGGTATAAAATCCCTCCAGCCCTGTGATTTTCTGTACCTGTGCTATTGCCTTTTCACGGGCTGTTGGACTGGATCCACTTCCGGGTCCTTTTGTATATCCATCGTCTCCATAATAAAAAGTGGCATCACCGTCAGACAGGAAAATAACGAATTTCTTCGCATTCTCTCTGCTGCCTTCCAATGCCGTTGCTCCGGTGCGAAGTCCCGCCTCGCAGTTTGTTCCGCCCTTCGCCTGGATGTTATTTACTGCATTGTTTACTGTGTCTTTTTGTTTTGTCCATTCCTGTATTATCTCTGCATCATCGTAGCGTTGATCTAGAAAGTCGTTGCTACCACTGTACGTTACAACTGCCATCTGGGCATCAATCTGTGTATTTCCAAAAATAGAATCCGTCAGACCGCCCGTTCCTGTTACAACCTGTTTCAAGACATCCATTCTGGACGGTTTTCCAACTTTATCCGTATCCATTTTCCAGTTCATACTTCCCGACTTGTCAACGATCAGCAGAACGTCTATCATTGGTTTGGTCGTCTCAGAGTCATACATTCCCTTGACATTCAACGTCAAAGTGTAATCATTCTCTGCATTTTTCTTAATATACTTCTGATGTTCCGGCGCTGCCTCCGAAGCCGCACCTCGGCTTAGATGAACTGCCACCGGATTTCCCGCGCCTACATTCTCCGCTTCCGGAACATCCTGCTCTGTTATTCCTTCCGTTGCCGCTTCCTTTTCCGGCGTCACTTCAGCATCCGACACAGCGCCTGTATCTGCAGTTTTTCCGTTGCCGGAACCGTTCTCCGGGCTTCCTTCTGTATTTAGAATTTCGTCTGTCCCGTCTGTGCTGCTCTCCGTCCCCGAAGTTTCTCCGGGCACTGTTTCTGCCGACACTTCCTCTGCCTTCACCGTATCTGGAATTTTATTGCTCTGGTTTTCAGCAAAAACCGGAACTGTACAGAATATCAGCAGCAGGCCCATCACGAGTGCCAACAATCTCCTTTTTTTCTTCAATCCTTTCATTGAATCTCCTCCCTGAACCGCATCACTGTTCATTCAGTGTAAAGCAAGTTCTTCTCTATTCTATGCAACATAAGAATAGTTATGTTGTCATTTTGGTACTCATTTATGAATAAAGCAAGAAAGACCCGAAGAAATCTGAAATCTTTTCAAAGAAAAAACCTCATGGATTTCTCCGGGTTTTCGTGATGCCGTTTTGGGGTTGAATTGTTTAAAATTTCTTGACATCTCACTCAGATTGGACTATACTAATGAACAAAGAGCAAGTTTTTCACCGTTTATGTATGATTCTATGACAACATAACTATTCTTATGTGGTGCTCCACTCGCTTACCAAATCTAATGTTTCTATATTTTTGATCCACACCTGTATTTTTTCTGTCGTATATACCCTTGTAATCTCCAGACTGCTGTGTCCTAAGATTTCCGCCAGATTCACCAGATTGTTTGTTCCTTTATAAAACGTTCTGGCAAAAAGATGTCGAAGGTTATGCGGAAATATTTTGTCCGGATCCACTCCGGCCCGTCCTGCCAGACTTTTCATCTCTTTCCATATATTTGATCGATTCTTAGGGTTGCCGTTTCTGGTTCGGAAGATCACGCCGGTCTGGATTCCTTCTCTTTCCACATAACGCTGCAAATTCTTTTTTAACATTTCAGGCATGGGAACCATCCTGTATTTTCCTTTATTCCATACTTTTACCATACCGCTCCTGAGGCTTTCCACTGTAAAATATTCCAGTTCGCTTACTCGAATTCCCGTAGCGCACATCGTTTCCATCATCAGGGCCAGTTGTACCCGCCCTTCTTCCATAGCCGTTTCCACTAACCGCTTATAATCTGTCTTTTCCATTTCTCTGGCCTCTCCTGTCAAAAGTGTTCCCTGCACCCGGATTCTTTTCAGTTTCAATCTTTCCCCGCCCAGAAACTCCAAAAACTGATTGAGGGCGGCCAGCATAGAGTTTACACTGCTGATTGCATAATGTTCAACCAGCCATTCTTTATAGGAAAGCAGCTGCTCTTTGGTAATCCTTCGATTCTCGCCCATAAAATTATAAAACGTCCGGATATCTGTAAGATACTTTCTTATGGTAGCCTTGGCATTTTCCCGCTCTCTCAGATATACAGCAAATTCCTCCATACTCTCTTTTTTCATCTCTATTCCATCTTCCATCTTGTTTTCTCCTTTCTTTTCATGCGTCTGTCCATTCGTATTCCTTATTTCCCGTATTTAGCATCACCGATCTACAGTCCAAATATACGCACAAGAACGCATCTTCTATCAACCACCTTCTTTTTACTCTCATTCTTTAGATAACTATAAGACGCCGAACTCAAAATGAGAAGACTTTACATGCTGAACAATATTTCACGATAAATATGTTGTCATAAAAACCTGCTAACAAAAGTCAAGTATTTTTTGGCAGGTTTTTTAAATTATTTAACTAATCTATTTTTGGGTATGACAAAAAGGCTGGCTCTGTGCTCCAGCCTGTACGAACTCGCGGATTTTATGTTCTATTGATAAACAGCCATTACTCTTGCATAATAAATCCGCAGAAATTTATTCAACCCTGCAATCTTTGCATGTTTCTTGCTTTTACCTTCACTTTCCTTTTTCAAAATATAGTTGTATACAGCATCATCTTTTGGAGCAGGATGACTCTTAAGGACTCTCATCACCTCATATCCGACCTTCCTGAGCGTTGAAGAACCTCGTTTCGTTATCTTGCGTTTTGAACCAATAAACTGTCCCGATTCATACGGCGGCGGGTCGATTCCAGCCCATGCTATGAGTGCCTTTGCGCTGTGCAGTCTTCTTATATCGCCAATCTCTGCAATCAGTTTAACTGCAAGTGTTGGGCGGCGAATTGAGGGAGACACAAACAGCAAATTATTTTTCCAACTTTTCTCCCGTAGACTGCGCAGTGCCTTCTGCAAATGCATAATGCTGTCGAAAATGTTGCACACTGCCGGTATTGATTTTTCCTTTGAAACGCAAAAGGCCATAGATCCTGTCGTAAGATCCACGGCCACAAGATGCATATAGGTGGTTCATTGTTTGTCAGCCAGAGTCGGGAGATAAGCCAAGCCAGAGGCAACCGTAACTGCATCTACCTTCCGCATCAGACTGCTGAGCCGCCCCTCATTCCAAAAAATATCAGAAAAATCAGACAGTTCACATCCTACATCATGGTTCGGGATACAAAGGTAATTCCCATATTTATGCTGCCCGGCCAGGATGTGGAAGTAAGTCCCCCGCCCATTGATCTCTGCTTCATACCACCCAGGCCGCCACCGTAATAAGAGGATCTTTCCTGTCCAGATTTCCCTGCGGGGACCATCCCTGAGGATACAGTTATATTCCATAAGCAGCACCTCCCTACCCAAGATTCTGGCTGCTGACGGAGGCTAGTATCACTTCTGTGTCGATCATCTTCTTCTCCATCTGTGCGCCAAGGGTGAGAGCGTTAGTCATGAGGTTGTCCACCAGCCTGGGACTTCCCTGGGAGTGGCTGTGGACCGCGGAAAGGGCGGCCTGCTCTATGATGGAGGAAGAGCCTCCCGCACAGGTGATCTTATGGAGCACGTACTGCGCCACCTCCGAATCAGAGAGACCGGAGAAGTTGTAGTGCACAGTGATCCTCTGCCGCAGGGCTTCATGAACGGGCTTGCGCAGGGTATTGTTAAGATGGGGTTCCCCGCACAGGATGAGCGTGAAGCAGTTCAGGGAGTCATAGCCGTAGTTCATGAGCATTTTGATGTCCTCCAGGATGCCTGTGGATAGGTACTGGGCCTCATCAACGGCCAGGAGGAGGGGCTGCTTCTTATCCTTGTAAAGGTAGAGGATCTGCTCCTGTATGGCGCGGAACATCCCGGGCTTACCGCCCCTTGGCTCCACCCCCAGGACGGAGCAGAGCTGGCGGTAGAACTCCATGACGCTTACGGTGGAGAGGCAGATGTACTCCATGTGGTAGAGGTTGGGGTTGAGTCCTTTTGCAAAACAGCGCAGGGCGAAGGACTTGCCCATGCCGGGGCGTGCCGTGAACAGGCCGATGCCCCTGGTATCTTTTAAGTAGTCCAGCCGGGAGAGCATCTCAGAAATGTCCTTAGAAAGGAAACGGTCTTTCTCCCGGGCCATTTGTTTATCAAAAGGATTGAAAGATAATCCATAGTAAGAACGGAACATCAACAGCCACCCCCTAACTTTGAGTAGTCAATGCCTGGTGCGTTATTGCGCTTGGTCCTGCAGTTTTCGTTCTTATCCGTAGGCCGGATGGGGTAATGCTCCCCTTCGTAAAGGATGAAGGCGGAGGACATGTCATCCGGAAGGAACCGGATCTCCACTTTTGATGAGATGAACTGCATGGGGACGTCGTAGGCCACCCTGTCGATGGAGACGGTAGAATCCTTGTTCACCTTCCTTGTAATACGGTTCAGGAAGCATTCCTCCAGCCATTCCCTGGACTTAGGCCTGCGGATGGAAGAACGGGTCTGCTGGTAGCGCGCAAGGGGTGTAGTGCCGATGCCGGAATGGACGGAAGTGTTGTAGGAGCGCATGTAATCCTTAAGGAGCCCGTTGAACTGCGCCAGGGAGGTGATGGAATCCATATCCAGGGTATAGAGCCAGGTTTCCTTGAGTGTCCTGAACTGGCGTTCTATCTTGGCTTTGGAGGCACCGTCCCGTACTTTTGTATGTAAAAGGACGGTGCCGATGGAACCGCAGATCAGGGAGAGCTGCGCACCCACGTAGCTGCAACCGTTGTCGACATAGAGCTTAGACGGGATCCCGTGAGCGGCCACGGCATCCTTGAGCACCTTCTGGAAGTTGTAGGCCGTATCATTATAGAAGAGTCCGCCGCCCACCAGGAAACGGGAATGGTCATCAATGACCAGGATGCAGTAGACCCTCCTGCGCTGGCCGTTTTCCGTGATATAAGGAAGGTAACAGGTATCCGCCTGCCACATTTTCCCAAAGGCATCTTCCTCGAAGGCCTTCCTGTCCCTCAGGTTTGGGTTGGATGCCGATTTCAGGTCATGCTTCTTCACAAAACGCTGGACTGCGCAGACGCTGACGGAAGCAGGGATGAAGGCTTCTTCCACAAGATGTTTGTGGATCTGGGTGGAATTCAGTCTTGGGAAAGCCGCCTTGAGCCGGCAGATTTCTTCGATGGCGGTATCTGGCAGCACCCGGGTGGCACCCTTATCGGAGCGCTCCCGGGGCATAAGTGCGTCGATGCCGCCGTTCTGGTAAAGGGATACCCACTTGCTGATGGTTTTGGGGCTATAGCGGAACACAGAACCATCCGGCAGGGTGAGAGGGTTCTCGGTGATACGCTGGTAGTAGGCGTTCCTGGACGCATCTGGGTAAAGGTCATGGATGACCGGTGCAATGAGCGCGAGCCGGAACTGTGCCATGGCGGCTGCATCCGAAAGGTTCTTTTGATTGTTGTCCATAAAAATATCCTCCTTAGGTTGTTTTGCACCATTATGAGGGAGGTGGGGAAAGGAAGCCATACCTATGGCGTGTGGTTGAGGGAAAGCATTTCACGGGCCGAATACCTGCTGGCAGTAAGGCGCCGGATTCCTATGGGACTGGAGGAAGGATTTCGCAAAGCGGCGGACAAAGGCGGAAGCAAAATCAGAATAGGCGGGTTGGATGGACAGAGCCTTCAGGAAAGAAAGGGCGGATATCTCCACGGAAGAGAGGATGCCCAGCCATTCCACCTTCTGCACACGGAAAAGATCCAGCCATCGGCGCAGCTGGGAAAGAGAGATGGAGAAGCGCTCGCAGAGTCTCTCCACGGTAGACAGGTGCAGGAAATACTCCGCCAGGACACGCAGGAGAAAGAACAGGCCATAGCCGGAGTAGGGGATGATGAAGTCCGGAAGGATGGCATGGGTATGGCCGCAGGTACAGATAAGGCGCAGAATGCAGAGGCTGTGGCGGACAGGGGTGCCACCCACGAAGTCCACCAGAGAACGGCCATAGTAGGCATGGATCCGGCAGCTTCCCTTAGCCCCACAACAGGGACAGGTCTGCAGCTCAGGGCAGAATCCCTCCATGAAAGAATCAAACAGGACTTTAGATGAAGTTTTTATACGAATCAGCTTGCAAAACAGGGAGTTTTCTCTTATCATAGTATATGTCGGTAGTGCCGGAGTCACAAGAGTGGGACATGATCCCGTATATGGCAGGCACACTGGTGTATGAGAGAAAGAACGAACTGTAGGGGTGCTGTTCTTTCTCTTTTTTTCGTTCCATAAAAACTATATCGGAACAGCATGGAATGGTCAAGAGGAAAACGTGCTGCTTCCTACAGCACATTCTTATAGACGTTATTTGGGACTTGAGATTTTAATTTGACGTTTTTGTGCGGGAGATTTGAACTTTAGTTTGCGGGACGACATGCAAGGACATCACCTACTCCGCCCATTTCTCTGACCGTTGAATATTCCGGCAGGGTCTTCGCAAGTTCTTGCATTCGTGTTAAAATGAGAAACAGAGAACTATCTACAGTTCTCAATACCGATATCGCTTCCTGTACTAACATTTTGGTCGATGGGGTACCGGAAGACAGTGTGGAAATACCATTGGAAGCTAATTCATAGACTGCTTCAGCCTTGGATCTGCTTCGGTGGTATTTCTTTTCTTTTGCCCAGTCAAGATACTCCTCTGTGAATTTTTCAAGGCTCATGGCTGTGATTAGATCAAAATGCCAAAATTGCTCCACAAAGTCGCTGAGCTTGTCCTTGCCATTAGCTTCATTCCAACTGTTAAACATCTTCTTAATACCAGGCATCACATAATCCAGGATATGCGTCAATTCCTGCAATGCTTTCACGTGAAGTTCCATATAGTGTCGATACCTGCGACCTAAAAGTTTAAGCTCTGCATAAATTTCTTCATCACCTTTATATCTTTGTAATTTGAACCATTTCTCGATTCCGTAATTTGCAATCATTATTGAATCAAGTTTGTCTGTTTTTGCACCTCGAATACTGTTGTCCTTTGCATATTTCTTCATTGCGAATGGATTAATAACAGATACGAAATATCCTTTTTCGTGAAAGAATGTCAATATAGGCAAATGATAAATTCCTGTAGCCTCCATCACGATCCTTATCTCCCCATCTAGCTTATTTAGCAGATCATCGAGAGCATTCAGCTCCTTCTCCCCATGCAGCATCTCAAAAGGACTACACATAATCTCTCCATACGGCTTCAGTATGCAGACTGTACTTTTTCCCTTGGATACATCAATTCCTACGCTTATCATCCAGAACCTCCTCTAACTGTTTTAGTAATTGTCCCAGCTACACTTATTACCATTCAGTTTAGTTGGTTACGCGGGAGCGAATCCCTACCTGCTTAATCGAATGCTTATAATAAGAGGTTGGTTAACGGTTTTTGTGACGGATGTGGCAATCCAAAAAAGCCGACGTTAGACCAATTACTCCCCTTATTATAATAAAATAAGTGCAGATGTCAGAGTTAATTACTCTCTAACAACTACACTTTTATGGTACTAAAAAAGACTTTGCTAAAATAAGACAAGGCACTACATGAGAATGGTAGGCGGCGAGTCCTTCAACAGAGGGACTGAACCCTCTGATTACATAGAAATCCTGCTTGCAGGAAATCTGGGAAAGGAGGGCTTGACTTATGAGTGACTTTGAAATGCTCTCCATCGTACTAATGATACTTAGTATTGTTGTAACGATTCTGATAGCGTATATAAATCTATCAAAAAAGTAACCGCCCTCAGCCAAAGGAATACGGTTACTTTTTTGTAACTTTATCAAATTTGGACCAACCAACTATCAGTAGTGCCTTTTTATATCTATAATATACCACCCTTTAAGCACCTTGTAAACATGTAACTTTGTAAACTTGTAAGCAAACTTGTAAGCATTTCAAACTGTTTTCGGTCAAATTCGGGTCAAATCCTCATAAGAATATATAACAATCTACAGTTTGATAGAATTTCAGAAATCCCGTATCTTCGGGCTTTTCAACACATTATAACACCATATAAATTAGTTCAATAGTACCTCATTCTATAAGAAAACAAAGAACGCAGCAATTCAATGGATTTATCTCCCAAAAGAAATACTGCGTTTTATCAAAATGTGGATTAAGGCGGAACACCGCCACTAGTGAAAGCGGTCTAAAAGACATATCACATGACTATTTTTCTGTATAACTTGGTTTTAAAGTTACTCTCTTATTTGGTACAATACAAATATCAAATATAGGCGGTGTTTTTATAATTGAACAACAGCAAAAGTTATTGATTTTATGTTTCACGCCTAAAAGCGTATTGAGGAATACTCCCCTTGATATGCTGCTAAAAAGGTACTCCCCTTGCCGGAGACGTTACAGGAAGCATGCCTTTATCTACCATATTTTCTTTTTTCCCTTCCTGAATATCTTTTTCTTTTTGTTCACGTTCAAGTTCTGGATTAATCGGTTTGTTAATCTTACTTACTTTTTTTCTCTTTTTCATATCAATCACTCCTCACTATAGATTTTCAAAACTAAAGCTGAAATTACTCTTTCCCTATTACAAGGCTTTCGTTTCGCTCAAGGCCATCTTAGTTCTCGTTTCTTCCGCAAAACAGTCAAATTTCCACTTTTCTGGATTCCCTGCTGTCTGGTCTCAGGCGTTGTGCCAGGCAGGTATTTCTTACGGTAGTCGTTTCATTTTTGATCGCATAATACACGGCTTTCTTCTCTCCCACCAAAACGAAGATCTTTTTCGCTCTGGTCACATCGGTATAGAGAAGATTCCTCTGCAGCATTACAAAATGGCTCATGGTAAATGGCATGACAACGATCGGGTATTCGCTTCCCTGGGCTTTGTGGATCGTTACCGCATAAGCAAGGGACAGTTCGTCCAGTTCGGTAACATCATAAATCACATCCTTGTCATCAAACCGGACTGTCAGTTCCCGTTCTTCCATGTCTACCTTTGTGATGGTTCCGATATCCCCGTAATGATTGGCAATTCATCGTCCTCTTCAAAATCTGGATTCATAAAATATTCTTCTAT
This sequence comes from [Clostridium] scindens ATCC 35704, assembly GCF_004295125.1. Taxonomy (NCBI): domain Bacteria; kingdom Bacillati; phylum Bacillota; class Clostridia; order Lachnospirales; family Lachnospiraceae; genus Lachnoclostridium; species [Clostridium] scindens. The sequence goes on from NZ_CP036170.1 coordinate 250,758, forward strand.
ATATTCCTCTATATATTCATCATATTTCTTTATTGCCTTATCGATTTCCCTTTTTTCTTTCTTTTTACCCATTGCTTCATATAATTTTGAAGCCGCAATGAACATCATATCATTTTCGTCCAAGCATTCTGATTTATTTATAATGAATCTATCCACCAGCGTTTCTGCTGCATCATATTCTTTTGTACTTATATATGCATATACTCCTGAGGTAGCCGCCACTACATTTCCTGGCTCTTTTTGCATCCATTTTTTACAGAATTCCACAGATTCTTTTGTTCTTCCAAGTTCACGGAGCACAGTAGCTTTTCTAAATCTGATATCTGAACCAGTATATTCCGGCCATCCGAACAGTTCAAGCAAATCATTACACATCTTCAAAAGTGTTTCGTATTCCTCTCTCATATCAATTTCATCAAGGCAATCTTCAAGCCACCCTTGAATATCAAATGCGTAATCTGTAGCATCATCTATCATCTCTAATTCAGAGACAAATTGCGGATCAGACTTTCTTTCCTCAAGAATAATTTCTTTCATAAGTTCAAAAGCTTGTAGCCAGCAACTTCCATCCTTTTCAGTTCCTATCATGTTGAGATAGCATTTTCCTGTCAGTTTATTAAATCGTTTCCATTTCTTATTCAACATGCCTTTATCTCCATCTGTGTATTTTATAATGATTTCATCAGCGTTCCGCTTTTCTTTGCATCCATATGCTGCATCCGTCCTATTGTGCAGCTTGTGGATCATCTGCTCTGCCAGCAGGCGCATATCTTTTTTGTTTATGGCTTATCTGTCGCGGAACAGGTACTTCTTTCCAAGCAGCATCGCCAGAAGACCCAGCATGGAAAAGCCTGCAAGCACAATCCAAAGGGTCATGTTGGCGCTGTCGCCGGTCTGCGGCACATCAATGTCATTGTTCGGGTCATCGGCAGGCGGGGTATGTGGAGGTTTGCTTGCCACCTGCGTGCCGGTGTTAGGCGCAGGAGGCATAGGTTCCGTAGAAGTATAGGATACAGTTGGTTTTGTGGCATCAAAGACGCCATAAGTACCTGCCGCACGCTTCGGATTCGTCAACTTCACAGTATAGGTCAGCTGTACTGGTGCAAAGTTGCTTACGGGTACATTCATGGTCCATACAAAATGCTCCGTATCCTGCTTGTTTCCTTCCACATACTCCAGAACATACGGATAGGTTCCATTAACCGCTTCACCAAAACCATACGTCGTCTCATTCAAGGCTGTTACGGCAATGGACTGGCTGTTGATTCGTTTGCCAGATGGCTCACAAAGGAAGGTCCCCACTCTCATACAATGCCCTGTCTACGGGCATGGTTCTCCATCTCTTCCACTAATGTACTTACACTTTACCCCCGTATGGATAATCATATGCTCCATTATCCGCCTGAACCTGCCTGCCCGTTTCCTGCATCCAGGAATCCCAATCGGCTGGGGCGTCATTGCTGCCATATTTCAATACCATCGCTCACAAAACCAAGTACTTGCGCGAATGCTCGACAGCCGTGTCTTCGTCCAGCAGTTTCTTACCGGCCAGCAGGCCTGCATGTGTATTGGTTCCGGAACTGATGTCCTGCTTAATGGCATTCGCAATCTCACTGTAGTGAGACGACAGATCCAGAAGTTCTGTCACATTGGCTTTCTGATTGAAGATCACCACCCCCGGCAAAGACCGTCATCGGCAGCAGGAGCAGCACCATGCAGCACATGAGTAGGTTGCTGAGAAGTCGTTTTTTCCTGTTGCTTCCTCCTTGTTTTCAAGTGTTCTATAACATCTTTATTCTAGCTTATAGCGTTTTGGATTGCAATAGAAAACCAGCCTCTAATGTAGTACTGAGCACCCATGCTCTTTGTACTCCGCATCAGAAGCAAGTTCCTCAATTCGCTTGTAGAGAAGTTCCAACTTATCCGTAAGAGTATCAAAAGTAAGAAGGTACTCCGTCAGGATCTCGCCATAAAATAAGTTAATGGAAGAAAAAAATCAGGCATAGTTGGTTCAGCTACATTGCTGGAGATATTCCAGGAATCTGGCTGCCATGTCCTGATTCTTGCTTGTGACAGGGATGACTGCGCAGGCATCATCGTATAAGATCATCTCTTCTTTCTTCAAGATATTGTCTGATCCCAGAAGCAGGGCATCCTTTGCCATGCTCTTAGAAATATCCAGGTTATCTGCTTCCGGCAATTCTTCTATATTCATGAAACCATCCTGGCCGCTGTAACTTTCGTAGATTTCTTTGGGACATACCAGTACGTCGACTGCCTCCGCTCCGATCAATGTAGCAAGAGCTATCTTGGATGTGCTGTCCTCGGCATCGGCAGACAGGTTCGCCTGAATCTTAATAATGCCGTCTTCCGGCGAAATGCCGGCATATTCGGCGAAAGATTCTTCTAACCATTCAACCTGCTGGCTGTTGCCGCCTACCACGGTGATATTAATAAGTACCTCGGTGTGTGTGCCTTTATACATCGTGATTCCAAGATAGATAGCCCCTGCGATCAGAAGCGCCCCTGCAAGCCGTGATTTGTAATACATCCAGAGGTACTCTATTTTCTGTCCCAGGGTCATAACCTGCCAGGCTTCTTTGATTCGCCTCGCATTCAATTGACTCTCGTCCATATGTTGATCCTCTAACTGGTTTTTCATCTGTTCATTGCTCATTCAACTCCTCCTGCATTGCTTTTCCGGTGTATTTATGTGAGTATTCCGGGGTGGGGAGTCCTCTTCTGGTTCATACTTTTTAAAAATTCTGTCAAATATAATGCAAAAGATTAAAGCAATCACCGAAAAACCGCAGATACCGCTAACCATAATCACCAGTGCAAAAGTCGTTATCGATACTGTGTATAGGTAGAGAATCAGACCGCATACTGCAAGGAGAACGATAGTATAAGGAAGATGCCCTATTGCCATAAAAGCCGCATTCTTGAGCGCCTGCTTCGTCGTGCACACAAAATGCGAGATGATAGGAAACACATACAGGAACATACTGAGAAGAACTGCACAGACCACCCACAGGCAGATCCGGATCACAGCGAAGAGCATGGTATCCTGAGAATTAATAATATAAAAATCCATTCCAATGAATGCGATAATCAAAAGGTACAATACCCACACAATGGTGCTCTGTTTGAAATTCTGCCGGAAAGCCTTCCAAAAGTTCCGCCAGATATAAGGATCTTCTCCCCTAAGTATCTTCAAAGAAACATAGTAAAGCGCACTCAAAGATGCGCCGACCGTAATCACGGGAATGCAGCTCAATACAAATATCAGATTCAGCATTACCAGATCAAAGATCTTGGAGATAAACTGCATAATTGGATTATCTATATTAAATAAACGATTCATAGACAATATCCCTTTCTTATTGATTTTATTATAAATACAACATAAATGATTCTACCGGTGCGCTGAAATTAATGAATTCCTTAACTTATGTACTTATTATCCTCTTTTATAATCTCCCGGATAATTGTTTCAATATCTCTTCCCGAGATAACAACATCCTTAATCTCACACTGTCCGGAAACTTGCCCTATCATAGTCAGGCTATCTGTAACTGACGTATCGTATTCTATCCTGATGCTATATGGTGTCATATCCAACACCTCTGCCCCAGCCATCCGTAACCGTTCCTGGCGATACCAGGGATTCTTGTCCACTTCAAATTGAATCTGCTTTTTTGTGTTAAACTTCTGCTTTACCATCTGCATATCATCATCCACTACAATCTTCCCATGATTAATCAACACAATCCTTCTGCACAGGGATTCAATATCCTGAAAATCATGGCTGGTAACGATGAAGGTTGTCCTCTCTTCTTCGTTCATCCTGCGGATGAATTCTCTGATACGCGCCTTCGACTCTGCATCCAGACCTATCGTTGGCTCGTCCAGATAAACAATCTCCGGATTATGCAAAAATGCAGCCGCAATATTACACCGCATCTTCTGCCCCAGGGATAGTTGACGCTCTGGAATCGATAACAACGGGCCCAGATCCATAATCTCTGTAAACCGTTCCAGATTCTCCCTGTATCTCTGCTCCGGTATCTCATACATCCGCTGGAATAATCTGTAAGACTCAATCACCGGAACATCCCACCACAGAAGAGAACGGTTACCGAACACCACGCCAATCTTCCGGTTATTCTGAATCCTCTCTGTAAATGGATCACGTCCCACAACTGTGATGCTCCCCGCCGTAGGTTTCAGGATGCCACACAACATTTTAATTGTGGTTGATTTGCCGCTGCCGTTGGGGCCCACATATCCTACTGCCTCTCCCTTTTCAACGGTAAAGTTCACGTCATTCACTGCGCGAAGCACTTCGTAATCCGGCCGGAACATGGAGCAAAATGATGCTGCAATATTCCCTGTATTCCTTTTTCTCTTATACTCTTTTACTAGATGTCGTACTTCTATCTGGCTCATAGCATTTCTCCTAACTATACAGTTCCCCTCTCGGTCTGCATTTTCAATCCCCGTCAAATCAATGTTAATTCCCTGTACTTTCATATCCCCGGATTCCGGTTCTCCATATTACAGATCCAATCAATCCGATCGTGAGTGCACAGACCGGCATGGCAAATAATACCCAATTCCCAGATTTACCTGTCAGATATGCAGCAGGATAATATCCCACGAATCCAAAAGGAATGATGAACGTGAAAAAACACCCGATCATGGACGGGAACACGCTCAAAGGATATTTGGCGAATTCCCGGCAGGTCTGCACCAATACGGGAAGATCATTTCCCTGGATCAGCCAGAAATTAAGACTGTTGAAGATCAGATATATTCCAGAATTCACCGCAGTCCCACAGATTAAGAATTCCAATAAAAAGAATAGAGTTCCTATGCCAAGCCCAATGCCCAGATGTACCATAGAATAGATCATGAGTCCGATATATGCCGTCATACTGATTACCGCCTGATAATGGAACCGTTCACCTAATAACTGGATAAAGACAGACGCTGGACGGATCATATATACATCTAACAGACCATCCTTGACATGATAATTAATTCCCCAGATATTATCGAAAAACGACTGCCCAATTGCCTCAATAATTGCACACATGGAGAACAGCAGACAAAGTTCATACAGATTCCATCTGCCGAATCCTCCTGCCACATTCGCAATCGTCACCACGCCAAGGAATGCTGACGCTTCCCTCAGCAGCATTGACAGAATCCATATCACCGTATCTGCCGGATACTGGGTTACCATTAACAGACTGATTCTCTGATATCCATTCCATAGCCGGATATAATATCGTAACCGCCTCATCTTTTACCCTCCCTGTACTACAACGCGCTTAATAACATGGCTATATACCATTCTGGCAGCCAGCCACAATACAATCACCCAGATAACCTGAAGTCCGACAAAACGTATCGCCTCTGAGAATTTATATTTTCCCAGATACAGGTTCACCGGAACCGATACCATCCCCGCAAAAGGCATGTAGTTAAGAATCCGGCGCAGGTTCTCCGAGAATAAAAAGAGAGGCACAACACCACCTGATAAGATCGACAAAAGCGCGCTCTTCGTAAACATCAGCCCATGATAGCCATAAGTATAAAATGCACAGATTCCCACCATGAATTCGATAAAAAACATCATTCCTACCGATATGCAGATACTCAAGAAGAACAGAAGCAGGTTTCCGGCTCCCGCTGGAACTGTTCCTCCCATAACCGTCAAACCGACTAACGAGATCGGAATTCCTTTGAACAGCAGAAAGAACACGAATTCTCCCACTCTTTTTGCAAATAAGGTAAAAAACAAGGATACTGGTCTTAGGAGTTCTATACCGATATTCCCTTTGTAAATCCATTTGGACAATTCCACATTAATGCCGCCTGAGAACTGCGAAGACAGCATCCGGGACAATACCACGTATGTCGTCATCTGCGCCATCGTGAATCCCCGGAGCGTCTCCTGCTGCCGGAATACGTACTGCCATAGGAAGTAATAGATTACGATTGACGCGGCAGTTCCGGCTATATCAAACCAAAAGGCTTTCATATATGCAAATTTAGTTAAAAATGTCATCTTGACAAGATAATAGAATTTTCTCATTTTCGCTTTTATTATTAATATAGCCCTCTCTAATGGCTTCATATGCGTTTTTACTAATACATCGATATATTTGTGAATTTCTATTTAGTATAAAGAGAAACAGATGGCTGGCAAATAAGCAGGACCCCGAATTTAAACATTTTGCTATCTTTTCTTCAAACTCTTTTACTTTTATAATTTATATATTTGTTCCCTTGAAAAATCTTTGACATCTAAATTCCATTCGCCAAAATAATTCCCCCCAACAACCCATATATGCCCTTCTTTCACTTTGTTTTCAGTCAGTTCTGGCGGCAATTCACTTATCTTTTTCCCCAAAAACTTTATTTCTATTTCAATAGGGTAATTTCTTCCGCTTCTTTAAATTCGCCAAAGCATAACCTAGTATCAGAATCTCGTCTATGAAATGCATCACATCCTAAAGAACATGTAAATAATGCCAATTTATTCATAGCAGTCCCATAATTAGTTTCTGTTTCTTCAAAGATCTCTTTGATTTCAGGAGCCATATCTTCAAATAAATTCTCAAAATATGTTTTCTGCTCTTCTACTGTCAAATGGATAATTTCCAATTCTTCATACTGATTTTGTAATTCCATTATTATTTTCTTATTTTTTTCTGTAAAAGGTTCACTATTGGTTTCAACGATAACCAAAGGAATATTACGCTGCAAATTTTGTTTCGCATAATTTACCTCTTGAATATAACTTTTTACACATTTCTCAATTAATCTGTTTGTTGGCAAAAATAATACTGATTTCATCATTTTTCCCTCTCTAATACAATATATTTACATTTAACACACTTCGCAATTAGTCAGGTCACTATTCGATTGCTTAAATGATTGTTTCCTTTATCCAGAAGCATCTAAAACACTACACTTAGCCGTTGCCGCTGTAAAAGCAAGAAAAAACCATACCTAAAAAGATGAAATTCGTCATACAGTATCTACCCCATAAAAATACTGTTTAATATTCTCTTTGTCCGGAAAGTTAAACAGATCGATATCTCTTAATACCGCCTCCACATCATATGGAATCCGTACACTTTCATACTGTATCTCTTTCCCGATATCAAGAATTCCTGCTCTTGCTATATTCTTATCTTTCGCCGGACATCCAAGAGAGCCGCAATTAATATACCACGGACGTTTGATATGATCGTCTCCCGGCATGATGCTCCCTGCGTGATCATGACCATAGAGAATGATGTCTGCATCTATCCCGGCAAACATCGTCTTCACTTGCTCTTTGGATGGGTTCTGATGGTAGTTCACATACCGATTCTGCCCATCCATCGAATAGTGCGCAACATATATTTTTCTTCCTTCCCGCTCGATCGTCTGGCTATACGGAAGCATGCTAAGGAACCTTACAGAATCTTTTTCCAATCTCTCATGCTCCCACAGGTGATACTTTCTCTCTTCATATTCCATATGCTCATCATTGGGAAATGTCGCCGGCATTCTTCCGAATAAAAATGTCTCATGATTTCCTTTTACACAAGCAGAGAGATTCTTAAGTTTACGCATGATCCGTACCGTCTCTTCCGGATAGGCGCCTATTCCGATAATGTCGCCGCAACATATAATCTCATCACAATTTCTTTTTTCAAGTTCCCTTAATATTAATTTTAATGCAGCCGCATTATTATGAATGTCAGTGATAATTCCGATTCTCGCCATCTTTCCACCTCTTCATAAAACGAAATAAGGGGAGAAGGCTTTGTCCGCCCCTCCCCCCTAGGAAAATCAAGATTCTTAAGGTTCCTAGCCTTTGATTCCAGACTGTGCAACACCTTCGATAAACTGTTTCTGGAAGATGAAGAACAGTACGATTATCGGTATAACTGCCATTACCGCTCCAGCCATCTGCATCGGATACTTGGTCGTATACTGTCCCTCTAAGGTTGAAAGTGCAGGACCAAGCGTCATCATCTTCGGAGATGTATTGACGATCAACGGCCACATGAAATCATTCCATGCGAACTTCGCCGTAAAGATTACCAAAGACACGATACCCGGTTTGGTTAGCGGAAGCATAATCTTCCAAAAGATCTGATAACGGCTGCATCCATCCAAAAATGCCGCTTCTTCCAATTCTTTCGGCAGTGACATAAAGAACTGCCTCAGAAGGAAGGTACCGAACGCGCTGAACAGATTTGGCAGGAATAATGCCGGTATGGTATCCAGAAGTCCCAGTTTCTGAATGATCTGATACTGAGGGATCAGGAAGATCTGTCCCGGTACCATAAGCACTGACAGAATCAGCACAAAGATTACATTCTTGAACGGGAACTCAATACGAGCGAACGCATATGCTGCCATAGAACAGAACATTACCTGTACAATCGTTGTTACTACCGTTGATATAATTGTGTTCAGATATACTCTGGCGAATGGCAGAGCCGTTATGATCTGTCCATAAGCATCCACCAGAAACTGCTTCGGAAAGAATGTCGGCGGTATCTGCATCGCCTCTCCTACTGTTTTGAATGAAGTAAGCACCATCCATAAGAATGGGAATACTGTAACTCCAACCCCAAGGAGAAGTGCCAGATGAACGAATAATTTCTTTGTATTTGATCTACTTTTCATTTCGCATCTCCTCCTAATCGTAATTAACCCATTTCTTCTGTCCCCACAGCTGAATTACTGTTACCAGCATGATTACTGCGAAGATCAGAATAGAAATTGCCGCTGCATATCCTTTATATCCATAATCGAATGCCTTGCGATAGAACAGCATAACTACCGTCTGCGTGCTCTTATAAGCCGGATTCGTCTTTCTTATCATCATGTAGATAACATCGAACACTTGGAAACCGCTGATGATAGAGGTGATCATTACGAAGAATATGGTTGGTGTCAGCATTGGTATGGTAATCTTGAAAAATCGCTGTACCGTACCTGCTCCGTCAAGTGCTGCCGCTTCATAGTATGACTGGGAGATTCCCTGCATACCGGCGAGCAGGATAATCATATTGTATCCTACCGTCATCCATAAACCGACAATCATAACCATATAAAGCGCAATCTTCGGATCGGTCAGCCATCCATGTCCTTTTCCTCCCAGTCCCCGGATGACACTGTTCAGAATTCCCATCTTCTCGTTATAGATCCATTTCCACGCCATCGCAACCGCAGCCGCCATTGTTACGGAAGGAAGGAAATACAAGGTCCGGTAAATGGACGTTCCTTTGATCTTAGAATTCAGCAATGCTGCGATGAGAATTGACAGGAATAATCCAACCGGCACCGTGCATAACACGTATTTCAGCGTATTGCCGAATGTTGCCCACACTTCTTTGTCATGAATCATATCCTCATAATTCTGCATACCAACAAAGGTTGCTATATTAAATTTGTTAACATCATTAAAACTAAACCATACATTCTGGATAAACGGCCAGATATAGAATATCAATAGCCCGATGGTAACTGGTGCAATGAAGATATACGCTGCGATCCAGTCTTTCTTCGCACGCTTGCTTGCCCGTTTTTTCTGTACGCCTGTTTTTACTTTACCCTCAGCCATATATATCACCTACTTAAGCGTTGTTATTTTGCATCCTTTTCCAATAGCTTATCTGCTTCTGCTTTCATTTCTTTACATACATCTGCTAATGGTGCTTTTCCGTTGTATGCTTTCTGAAGAGAAGTTGCTTCAAGGTCATATAATTCTGCTGCTGATTTACATACCGGAAGCGGATATGCCTCATCTGCATGGTTGGTATATGCTGCCAGATTGTAGTCCGGATTTGCTTTTGAAAAATACTGCTGAGCATCTGTTCTTGCAGAGATAACAACACCTGTCTCACCCTGGATCTTCATAGCCTCTTTGCTTCCAAGCCAGATTGCGAAATCAATTGCTGCATCCTTGTTCTTGCTTCCTTCATATACTGCATAGCCGAGACCATTGATACAGTTATCTTCTACCCCATTGAATGTCGGAATCTCTACACAGTCAATCTTATCTGCGATTGCATCATTGCCTGCATACTCTGGAACCATGTAAGAGCCAGCGAAGTTCATAGCAAGCTGATTGCCTTCGAACATAACATCTTGAGTCGTCTCTGCTAATGCTGCTGCGCTTGGAGACAATCCTTTATCAATCATATCGATCCAGCACTGGATACCTTCCTGTGTCTTTGGATCATCATATCCGGTCTCTGTCTTGTCATCGTTAATGATGTATCCGCCGTTCGCATATACGGTCTGATAATACCATGTCTGGAAATCAACCGGGCAGGCGAATGGATAGACACCATCATCTAACCCTGCTGCCTTCAGTGCTTCTGCTGTAGCAACCAGGTCATCATATGTCATATCATCCGTAGGATATGCTACGCCTGCAGCATCAAAGATCTCTTTGTTATACCACAGTGCATTGGTATCGAAGTCTTTTGGAACCGCATAGTTCACGCCGTCACGAACATAGTTGTTCACCAGTGTCTCAGAGAAAGCGTCATTAATATCAGACTTGTCAATTGCGTCTGTCAGATCTGCCAGGATGCCGCCATCTACATAAGAATCCAGATGAAGAACGTTCACCCAGAATACGTCCGGAGCCTTTCCGCCTGTTGCTGCTGCTTCCAGTTTTGTAAAGTACTCTCCACCTTTGTATGGAGTTAACTGAATTTCAACAGTTACATCCTTGTTCTCTGCCTCATATGCCTCTACAAGTTTTTCCATTGCCGGTCTCTGGTTCTCATCCCAGATCCCAAAGGCCAGGGTTGTCTTGCCACCGGATGATCCGCCTTTAGATTCACCGCCGCATCCTGTGAGCATCGTTGCGCCCATTGCTATACACAATCCAAGGGCTGCCAGTTTTTTCAGATTCTTCTTCATAATCTTCACTCCTTTTTAATATGATTATTAGTTTCTATATGAAGTTTCTCCCTACTTACGTCAACTGCAAGAGAAACAAACATATCCTTCATTATCTGCCGAAATCCGCAATCTTCACAGGCACTCCTCCGTGGGTTCTGGAGTATTCTGCCGCCAGCGCACAATAATGGCTCTCCAGGGAACGTTCTATAGAGGTCACATAAGAACTTTCTTCCTTCGCTCCACTGATAATGTCCAGGAATTCTTCTACCATGCGGTCATCTCCTCCGCCATGCCCCGAGAAATTATCTGACAGACTCATCACATCAACCTTCTCTTCTGTGATATGGCTGCCGAATCTGTAGACCGCGATCTCACATTTTTCTATCTCCTGTGAATCCATATTCACTCTCAGTTCACCTTTCGTTCCCATGAATCTTGCATACCGGGATACTTCTGGTGTAAATCCGCACATGGTAAAACTCATAGTCGTTCCGTCTGTCATCATCAGGTTCACCACCTGATGATCTACAACATTATTATCGCAATGATATACACAACGGCCATACCTTCCGGTCTTCATCTGCTTGAGCAATGTTTCTTCTGTCGGTCCTTCCGGAACCAGCACATCCAACGGCCAGATTCTATTGCCTGAGCGATAGCCAACCAAAGTACTGTCAAGATATATTTTCTCTGCATCAAACGGGCATTCTTCTTTTACACTGCATCCATCCAGGCAGCGTTTTGCACATCCCTTGGGTGCTTTCTCTTCTTTAAAAAGATACGTATCTCCGTAGGAAGTAAGGGATTCACAGGTCTTTCCTGCCAGCCACGGATACAAGTCCATGTCATGACAGCATTTCTGCAAAATCATCGGACTGGTTTCATCAGAATTCGCCCAGCTGCCGCGCACGAAACTATGCGCCTGGTGGAACCATCCTACATTCTCTGTCGCCACTATTGATACCACATCCCCGATGCAGCCACTGTCCAGTAATTCTTTCACCTTCTGATAGATCGGCGTGTATCTTAACACATGGCATACGACTACCTTGCGGTGATATCTTCTGGCCGCTTCTTCTAACTCCCGGCATTCCTCCAGTTTCGGAGATACAGGCTTTTCAAGCAGCAGGTGATATCCCTTCTTAAGCGCTAAGACCGCCTGTCTTACATGCTGTCTGTCCTGCGTCGCAATGATGATAGCATCTGCAAGACGATCTTCCTCTAGCATCTTCTCAGCACTTGCAAAGCACGCTTCCTTTGGCAGGTGATGTTCTGCCGCCATAAGAGCGACTTTCTTCGGATCCGTATCTGCGACAGCAACGATCTCCATCTTATCCGGATGAAGCAGTGCTGACTTGGCATACATATCTCTGCCCCGGCTTCCCAATCCCGCAATTGCAACCTTCATACGTTTACTCATTTCTTTATCACTCCTATCGCGTTATCTCGTATACCTGATTCCTGAAATCGACTGTTACCACCGTCCCATCTGAGAACACGGTTCTCTGTACTTCATAGTCTCCGCCTACCATCTCGTGACGTACCATCTCACATTTTGCTACTTTTTCATGAAGTTCAGATACTACCTTGCATCTTTCGATGTCCTGATCCAGGGTCAGTTTCACATCCGGCTCGAATGATCCGTCAAAATTCGGATATGCTCCATCCCGGATAACATATGGAGCTCCGCCGTTCAGCAGTGCATACAGCATATAATCTTCCGAATCGCTTACCTTCTCCATCATCCATGGCTCGATCAGGCAGTCATGGTATACCAGATTGAACAGTGGCACCGGAACCCCATACTTCGGACTTCCCGGCTCACGAAGCATGAAATCATACGGCGCATAATGGCTGAATACCATGCTCGGAATACACCAGTCGCTTACCTCCTCCGAACTAGGAAGGATCCCCTGGGACATCAGATAGTTGAAGCAGCTGGCTCTCGCATCGTAACACTCTTTTCTGGTCATTCTATGGCGAGGGTTGTTGCACTCGTCTCCCTCATTACAGGTAAATACATCCAGATATGCACAGTCCAGTTCGATCCGGTTCTTCTTCAACTCTTTAAAATTCCGTTTCACATAATATGGCGCCTGTGTACCGCAAAGATAGGACTGAGGACCTCCTGCCCATCTCTGATGCTGTGGGATCGTACCATCCGGAAGCATACAGGCATAATCATCATCATAACTTGGCGCCGAATGATAATAATCGCGGTACTGGTCGTGAATCCCGAAGAGGTATCCGCATTCGTGCATAGCATCTACTAAGGACCGCATCTTCTCCCAGCCGCCAGCCGCTTCACATGCCGGCACATAGTCGGGATGCTGGTTATCATATCCAGGCTCTGCCCATCCATCCAGATGCATGTATAACTTCTTAACTCCGGCTGCATTAAGTTCCCTGATCTCTTCTTCTCTTTTGGCAAACGAAACCAACTGGTTATTGATATCCGGCGCATCTTTATCAAAGAAATCCGACCCCTCGCTAACATAGGTCTTAATCCCTTTATGTACGAAACTGCATCCGATCAATCGATCTACGGACGGTACCTGCGCCGCTTTCTCTGCCAAGGTACGAAGCCTTCCCTGTTCTTTTACGTATTCCCGGTACGCTTTACAGATATCGTTATAATCGCAGTCGCTCAGAAGCGAGTATCTTACAACTCTCCGGTAATCCATCTTTCCAAGACTTGGCTCGAAACGCATGCCCACATGCGTGTACGGCCCTCCTGCCGGATGCTTTGCCTGGTATGCCGCATTCCACGGTGTCGTACAGATGGCAATGTATCCTTGTCTTGCTTTGACCTGAGCAAACCATGGCATGTACCCGCCTGCCGTCTCGAAGATTCCATCGAATATGATCTTGCCCAATTCTACTTCCCAGGTATTCGGGATCAGGATTCCCTGCTGCATATTAAGCAGCGTATACCAGTTCTCCTTCTTCTCCTCGAATGCCATCTCGCCAGGCCAGTAAACCGCTTTTACCTTGATCCCTTCTTCGCACAGTGGAATCCACTCGAAATAGACATCTTCTGTTGTCCACTCAATCCAGACATACGTCTCAAATGCATACGGGAGTTCTCGTTCCCCAATTCGGAATCCCCGATAAGTGCTGCGTATGCCTGCTCCAATTCCGTTCTCAACTTTCTTATGTCTGACAGAAAGTGCATCCTTGAATTCCAGATGTCCATCTTCGCATTCTAGATGTGGAGAATATGTATCTGTCCATTCCCATACTGTTTTCTCTTTGCATAGGGTAATTCGGAGGCTTTCTTCTTCAAACTGAATCTCGGTATGATTTATTTTTATATTTGTCATATCGTCTTTCCCCTTTTTGTTAATTGTGTCGTTTTTTCTCTCCTTTTATCTAATATTATATTTTGTTTTGCACAACCATGCTTATACAATTGTCTAGGGTTGTTGTCTAATTATCCATATTCTGTTATAATAAGCCTAAGGAGGAAAGGTATATGACGTACGTGAAGACCAAACTAAAACGAGAGATTATCATAGACTCTATTATTACGATTCATTATTTTGAATATATGAAAGACTTTGTGTTCAATGGGGAATCTCATAATTTTTGGGAATTTTTATATGTAGATAACGGAACCGTCTCTGTGTGTTCTGATGACACCTGGCTGATACTGAATACTGGAGATATTGTCTTCCACCAGCCGAATGAATTCCACGCGATCAAGTCCATCGGCAAGAATTCCCCGAATCTGATCGCCATATCGTTCGTCTGTGATTCTCCGGCGATGGATTTCTTCATTCAGAAGAGTTTTACACTGACCGAGAATGAACGGGAACTCATCTCACACATTATCTCAGAAAGCCGCAGGAGTTTCTCAACGCCTTTACATATTCCTTCTGTAGAGCAGGTACAGATTAAGGATGAGACTCCTTTCGCTTCACAGCAATTAGTATTAATGTATCTGGAACTTTTTCTTATCACTTCCATTCGGAATCATCCGGAGAATATAGCAACACAGACCAGCCTTCCTAAAGCCTCTCCGGAGAAAAAGGCGACGAAGCAGGAACGGCTGGAAAAGATTCTACAGTATATGGAATTCCATATCTGCGAACAGATTAAGATTCCGGAAATCTGCGATACATTCT
This sequence comes from [Clostridium] scindens ATCC 35704, assembly GCF_004295125.1. Taxonomy (NCBI): domain Bacteria; kingdom Bacillati; phylum Bacillota; class Clostridia; order Lachnospirales; family Lachnospiraceae; genus Lachnoclostridium; species [Clostridium] scindens. The sequence goes on from NZ_CP036170.1 coordinate 265,820, forward strand.
CCATCAGCCGCTCTTCCCTGCAGGCATTGTTCCACGAGACTATGAACTGTGGCGCGATTGATTATTTTAATAATATGAAGATTCAGCGGGCGAAGGAAATAATCCGAGACGGAACGATGAATTTTACAGAGATTACATATTTTCTGTCTTATAATTCGCTGCCATATTTTTCGAAGCAGTTTAAGGCGGCTACAGGGATGTCTCCTTCGGAGTATTCTTCCTCGGTAAAGGGGATAACGGAGGCGCTTCGCGGTAGTAATTCTTAAATGGGGACGGGGGTTTTTTCAATTTCCCCCGTCCCCATTTTAATTTGCCCTGTCCCTGATTCTAAAACTCTGCTTCTAAGAATGCATGATAGCACCTGACCGATTCATAGATATCTGCCTTACTGGTCAGTTCCCACGGTGCATGCATGGAGAGCACTGCCACGCCGCTATCGATGACTTCCATTCCATAGACAGCCATCAAATAAGCGATTGTTCCGCCCCCGCCAACATCAATCTTGCCTAATTCCGCGGTCTGGTAATTCACACCTGCATTCTTCATAATCCGTCTCAAGGCAGCGATATATTCCGGGTTCGCGTCATTCGAGCCGCTCTTGCCGCCTTTCCCGGTATATTTGTTGAATACAGGACCATATGCCAGATATGCAGCGTTCTTTTTCTCATATACTTCTTCATACATTGGGTCATATCCTGCACTGACATCAGAAGAAAGCATCTTGGAATTCGCCAGTGTACGGCGAAGCACCAGATCATTATATTCTGTACTCAGCGCAATATATTCTGCTACTGTATTCTCGAAGAACTTAGAAGTCATTCCACTGGAGCCCACGCTGCCGATCTCTTCTTTGTCGATCAGGATACAGCAGGACGTTCTGGATACCTTCTTCTCCTCCAGCATCGCGAACAGTGAAGCGAATGCACATACACGGTCATCCTGTCCATAGGCCAGCACCATGCTGCGGTCAAGCCCGCATTCTCTCGCCTTGCCTGCAGGAACAATCTCTAACTCCGCCGACAGGAAATCTTCTTCCTCGATTCCATAGTTCTCTTTCAGGATATGAAGCATCTGTTTTCTCACTGCTTCGTCCTTATCTTCCCCAAGCGGACGATTGCCGATGACCAGATCCATCTTCTCTGCATCTACGAACTTCTCTGCCTTCTTCTCCATCTGCCCATATGCCAGGTGCGGCAGCAGATCTGTAATTACAAAGGTTGGCTCAGTATCATCTTCCCCAATTGTGATATCCACCTTCGAGCCATCCATCTTAATCACTACACCATGGATAGCAAGCGGCATGGCAAGCCACTGGTATTTCTTAATCCCGCCATAATAGTGCGTATCCAGATATGCTACCTGGGCAGACTCATAGAGTGGATTCTGCTTGATGTCAATACGTGGAGAATCAATATGCGCACCAAGGATATTCATTCCCTGTTCAATCGGCTCCTCTCCTGCCTGAAACAGAATAATCGCTCTCTCCATATACTCCATATAAACCTTCTCCTGTGGATGTATACGCTGTCCCTTACGGATTAGCTCCTTCATATCACGGTATCCCGCTTCTTTGGCAAGCGCAATCGCTGTTCTCACACATTCACGCTCGGTCTTGCCTTTATCCAGACATCTGCGATACTTATCTGATACTGCCTCAAGTTCGCCCAGCTGTCTTTCATCAAAAGTACTCCACAAATTCTTTCGTTCCATAGTTACCTCCATCATACCCCATCAGGATGATTATCCTGATGCATAATCTTTAGGTATATTATAGCGAAAGTTGTGTTAAAAAGTCTTATACTATCATCCTTTGTACTTACAGGATTGTCTGAATCAACTATCTGCTGGATACTTATCCGCAGCTTAGGACCTTATATTGTCAATTTTATAATGAACTGATATGGTTGATAAGTTACTGGATGCAAGGGGAGAATCAGGGAATACACTGTCCTTTAGTTTCCCCTTATTCATCCATCTCTTCTATATACTTGCAGGCCGCCAGCGCCGCGACTGCTCCGTCCGCCGAGGCAGTGGTAAGCTGGCGCACTTCTTTGGTTCGGCAGTCGCCAGCGGCAAAAATGCCAGGCACAGAGGTCCTGCAATCTTCCGCAGCAAGAATATAGCCATAGTCATCCAATTTCACAGTCTCTTCGAAAGCCTCGTTATTGGGAACCTGGCCAACCGCGATAAAGATACCCCCTACCTTCTGTTCCATTACCTCTCCTGTCTTCTTGTTCTGTATCTCGATTCCTTCCACCACGTCAGTGCCCAGAATCTCGCTCACGATACTGTCCAGCACGAAAGTGACATTTTCCTTCTGCTTCAAGGTCTCCAGGAGCCGTTTCTCTCCACGGAACTCGTCTCTTCGGTGAATCACATACACATGGCTGCAGTATTCGCTCAGGAAGGAAGCATCCTGCAATGCCGTGCTTCCGCCTCCCACAACGGCGACATCGCTTCCTTTAAAGAATGCGCCGTCGCAGACCGCGCAGTAAGATATCCCGGCGCCTATCAATTCCTTTTCCTTCGGTATCCCAAGATGACGGTGCGTGGTTCCTGTCGCCAGGATAACGCTCTTGCAGGGAGTCTCCCCATCCTCCGTCACCACGATCTTATGGTTTCCGTCTTTCTTGACAGCCGTTACTTTTGTATAACTTAGTTCCGCGCCAAAGGCCGAAACCTGTTCCATCATAGTTGCCGCGAATTCATTTCCGCTCATGCCGGCAATCCCCGGATAATTCTCCACATGGGGCGACAAAGTAATTTGCCCACCGAAGGTTGTTCCTTCGATGAGCATTACTTTTTTCCCCGCGCGCAGCCCGTAGATTGCAGCCGTCATACCGGCGATTCCGCCTCCGACAATCACAATATCATACATTGGACTACCTCCTCATAGAGTATCGTTAATTACTCTCGATATATTTTTTAATATTGGATGCATTTGCAAGTTTTTCTACTTTGCCTTCTTGGATCACGATCAAAGTCGGCGCCTGCTTTACCCCGTATTTCTCCACCAGATCTGCATGTTCCTGCGCATCTACGATCTCGTAATCTATGTTAGCCTTCTCCAGCATGGTCTTGGCCATAATGCAGTTCGGACAGGTCTTGGTGGTAAAAAGAAGCTTCTTTGGCTCTTGGGCTTCCTGCTTTAATACTTCATCTATATGTTCTTCTGCTTTTGCTTTTACCTGCAGTTTGGAATGGCTGAGATCATATACCTTCCTATCTTTGAATTCCTGGGCCTTTCCGTCGTTCCAGTTCTGAACCGGACGGTAATAGCCGGTAATTCTGCTGTATACTTCCGTAGTCTCCCCACATTCCGGACAACTATACTGTTCGCCGTTCAGATATCCGTGATTCTTGCAAATGGAATAGGTCGGCGACATAGTATAGTATGGCAGTTTATAATTCTCGGCAATCTTACGGACCAGAGAGGCGGCTGCCTTCCAACTTGGAAGTTTCTCTCCCAGGAATGCATGGAATACCGTGCCTGATGTATACAGCGTCTGAAGCTCATCCTGGATATCCAGGGCTTCAAAGACATCTTCCGTATAGCCCACCGGCAGATGAGAACTGTTGGTGTAATATGGCGTTCCATCGCCTTCGGCAGCCGTGATAATATCCGGGAACTGTGCCTTGTCATGCTTGGCAAATCTATAAGTCGTGGACTCTGCCGGAGTTGCCTCCAAGTTATACAAATCACCGTACTCTTCCTGATAAGCAGACAGGCGTTCCCGCATATGGTTCAGAACCTTCTTAGTGAATTCCTGCGTCTCTTCATGGGTCATATCCTTGCCAATCCAATTTGCATTCAGACCTGCTTCATTCATTCCAATCAGCCCAATGGTGGAGAAGTGATTGTCAAACGTTCCCAAGTAGCGTTTGGTATATGGATACAATCCTTCGTTCATCAGTTTAGAGATAACCACGCGTTTTACATGAAGGGATCGCGCAGATATATCCATCATCTTATCCAGACGAGCAAAAAATTCCTCTTCATTCGCAGACTGGTAAGCAATCCTTGGCATGTTGATGGTAACTACTCCTACAGAGCCGGTACTCTCGCCGCTTCCAAAGAAGCCGCCGGACTTCTTACGCAATTCTCGCAGATCCAGGCGGAGGCGGCAGCACATGCTTCTGACATCGCTTGGCTCCATGTCGCTGTTGATATAGTTCGAAAAATATGGTGTTCCATATTTGGCGGTCATTTCAAAGAGAAGCCGGTTGTTCTCTGTATCGGACCAGTCAAAATCACTGGTAATGGAGTAGGTAGGGATTGGATACTGGAAGCCCCTTCCGTGGGCATCCCCCTCAATCATGATCTCGATGAATGCCTTGTTGACCATATCCATCTCTTTCTTGCAGTCTCCATAGGTAAAATCCATCTCTTTTCCGCCTATGATGGCCGGCAGGTTCGCCAGGTCATTAGGAACGGTCCAGTCCAGCGTAATGTTGGAAAATGGTGCCTGGGTTCCCCAGCGTGACGGCGTATTTACTCCATAGATAAAGGATTCGATGCACTTTTTCACTTCATGATATGACAGGTTATCTGCTTTCACGAAAGGCGCCAGATAGGTATCAAAGGATGAGAATGCCTGGGCGCCTGCCCATTCATTCTGCATGATTCCAAGGAAGTTAACCATCTGATTGCACAGCACGCTTAAGTGTTTGGCCGGAGAGGAGGATATCTTGCCAGGGATCCCGCCAAGCCCTTCCTGTATTAACTGCTTCAGCGACCATCCTGCACAGTATCCTGTCAGCATGGATAAATCGTGGATATGGATATCCGCATTCCGGTGTGCCTGTCCAATCTCTTCGTCGTAGATCTCAGACAACCAATAATTGGCCGTGATAGCGCCAGAGTTGCTTAAGATCAATCCGCCTACGGAATACGTGACGGTTGAATTCTCTTTGACTCTCCAGTCCGTAATCTTTACGTAACTGTCCACAATCTCTTTATAATCCAGCATGGTAGAGTTCAGGTTACGGATCTTCTCCCTTTGTTTTCTATACAGAATATAGCCTTTTGCCACGTCTGCATATCCGGCCTTGATCAAAACGGCCTCCACGCTGTCCTGGATATCCTCTACATTAATCAAAGAATCCTTGATCTTTGGCTCAAAATCAGCCGTGACCTTCAACGCCAGCAAATCTATGATGTCCTGGTTATACTCTTTCTCCTGTGCCTTGAATGCTTTCTCAATTGCAACGCCTATCTTGGACAGGGTAAACTCTGCTACCTGTCCGTCGCGTTTCATTACTCGATACATAATCTGCGTTCCTCCTTCCACGCTTTTTCATCTCAACTATTAATTTTATTTCGTCCGGTTCTTTTATGATACCACTTATTGTGTTTTTGCGTCAATAAAAATAACAATATATTGTGCACAAAATACTTTTTCGCACAATATATTGTTATTGTATAGTTTTACTATAAGCCGCGCAATTCCGCCATTTGCACACTTTTCTTCACGACCTCCAGCGCCTGGTTCATAATGTCTTTATTATATCCGTGGAGCCCATCCTGTATCAAATCGCCGGAATCTACAAATTGCTGGAGATAATACTTATCGGCTCCCTCGATCCATTTTCCGATAGATTCAAAATCAGAACGCCGATGAAACTCCTGTACCACCGTTGTCCTGAATTCATAGGGTACTGATCCGCTCCTCAGGTACTGAATGCTTTTTTCTACATTTCCGGTGTCATAGCCTTCAATGCCTATCGTCTTCCCATAACTTTCCCTGGAATTCTTGATATCCATAGCCACGTAATCCACCAGCCCCGCCGAGACGATCTTCTTTAACTTCTCCGGGAAGCTGCCGTTGGTATCCAGTTTCACCGCGTATCCCATCTCTTTAATATTTCCAAGGAACTCTTCAATCCCATGCTGGATCAGCGGCTCTCCCCCTGTGACGCATACGCCGTCCAGGATTCCCTGGCGTTTCTTCAGATAGGAGTACACCTCCTCCAGCGAGATCTCCTCATTCTTATAGGTGTCAATCACCAAAGATGCATTGTGGCAGAACGGACAGCGAAAATTACAGCCCGCCGTAAATACCGTACATGCAACCTTCCCCGGATAGTCCAGAAGCGTCAGTTTCTGAAGCCCTTGTATTACCATACCTGTCCCTCCCTATGCCTTGAAATGCTCCATCATGATCGGCATACACTCCTTGCTGTACTGCCCCAGAGAATATTCCCCTTTGTTCAGGCACCAGTCCGAAACCAGGGCGCGCTCGCACATGGCATAATATTTCGTAATCTGGCTGACTGCTACATCCGTCCGTATCTGTCCGCGCTTCTGCCCTTCTTCCACAATCTTGGTGATCAGTTTATAATAATTGCGGTTCCTGTCCAGCAGATGGCTCTGTCCCTCTGCCACAAGCTGCGTGGAATAAAGGGAGGCCAGCAGATCAATGCTGATCTTCTCCTCCATCATCGTATGCATCTCACAGTTTAAATATAGCAGTTTGAAGAAACTATTCATTTCCGGATCCATCTTTGCTTCCAATTCCTCATAGTAGTCATCCAGAATCAGGGATAACGTATTAAGAAGCTCGTCTTTGGTATTGAAATAGTAATAAAACGAACCCTTCGATGTCCCGGACAGTTCGATGATATCATCTACTGTCGTTCCATTATACCCTTTCTCATAGAAGAGCTGCCAGGCTGCCGAGACAATCCTGTTCTTTATGCTCTTTTTCTCTGTCTGTTTTTCCATCCTTATCTCTCCACGTCGTCTGTTTCTTCTATCTTACCACACTAGCGTACATAAAAACAACTCTCATCAACCGTAGGTATGTCTTTGGAATCAATCCAGTCGATGGAGATGAAGCCGTTCCTGTTAAGCCCTTCCATCAACTTGTGGATCATGGGCTCCCTGCCTTGAATCTCCATCACTACCGTTCCGTCATATTCGTTCATTACCCAGCCAGTAAGTCCCAGGGACTTAGCCAGATATTTGGCCGTATATCTGAATCCTACACCCTGTACCCTGCCATAGAAGACCAGGCGCTTTCTTACATCTGCCATATTCTCACCGTTTCCCTTGTAAAGTCTTTTATTATTGTAATCCGATTGCATGGAAAAAGCAAACTTTGACACGTAACATTTTTAAAAAATGTTACGTGTCAAAGTGAAAAGTGTTACGTGTCAATTTAAAAAACTGGTGCGCAAAATTAAAAAACTGGTGTGTCTAATTGAACGACTGCTCGGTTCTTTCGATAATCTCATCTTGCAGCGCCTTGCTCAGATTACGGAAATGATCGCTGTATCCGGCCACGCGCACGATCAGGTCTTTGTAGTCTTCCGGGTGTTTCTGGGCCTGGATCAGGGTTTCTTTATCTATGACGTTGAACTGAATGTGGTGTCCGTCCATGTTGAAGTAGGTACGCACCAGATTCGCCATCTGATTCAGCCCTTCCTCGCCTGCGACTACGCTTGGGGTGAACTTCTGGTTCAGCAGCGTTCCGCCTGTCTGGAGATGATCCATCTTGGCACAGGATTTTACGACTGCCGTCGGCCCGTTGGTATCTGCGCCTTTTTCCGGGGAGATTCCCTCGGATACCGGCTTGTGGGCCAGACGTCCGTTGGGGCTTGCCATCATTACATCGCCGAAATATACATGGCAGGTGGTAGGCAGCATATTAATACGGTAGGTCCCGCCCAGCATGTTCGGCCGCCCTGTCACCTGGCTCCTGTAATACTCGAAGACATCCCTCATGATGCTGTCTGCATACTCGTCATCATTTCCATACTTAGGGGTCTTGTTGCTTACAAGGTTCAGGATTCTGTCGTGCCCTTCGAAATTATCATCCAGAGCCTGCATCAGTTCTTTCATTGAGAAGTTCTTCTTTTCATATACATTATACTTCACTGATGCCAGGCAGTCCGTGATGGTTCCGATTCCTACGCCTTGCAGATACTTGGTATTGTATCTCGCGCCGCCTCCATTGTAATCTTTTCCTTTAGAAATGCAGTCGTTGGTGATAATGGAGAGGAACGGTACCGGCATCTCTTCCGCATAAATCTTCTCAATCACGTTGCTTCCTTGGACTTTAATGTCAATGAAGTACTTCATCTGCTTCTTAAACGCATCGTACAGTTCTTCATAAGTTTCAAACTCCGTTGCATAGCCTAGTTTCAGTCCCAACTGCTGGCCTGTCATCTTGTCGCAGCCGTTATTCAAGGTCAGTTCAAATATCTTCGGAATGTTAAAATATCCGGTCAGGATATAGGCTTCATTGCCAAACGCCCCGGTCTCCACGCATCCGCTGGTTCCGCCCCGCCTTGCGTCTTCCAGGGATTTCCCGGCATTTAGAAGTTCCTGCACGATAGCCTCGGTATTGTAGAAAGCAGGCTGTCCCCAGCCCTTGCGGGAAATCTCGCAGGCGCGCTTTAAGAACTTCTGCGGTGTCTTTCTGCTGATCTGCACATTGGAACTTGGCTGGAGCAGTTTCATTTCATCCATGCAGTCCAGTATCAGATAACTTACATTGTTGACGCCATTCTCTCCGTTCGGCGCGATCCCTCCTGTATTCAAATTGGCGAAATCCGTATAGGTACTGCTTTCCTTCAAAGTAATTCCAACCTTCGGGGGCGCCGGCTGGTTATTGAATTTTACCCACAGGCATTCCAGTAACTCCAGAGCCTTCTCATCATCCAGAATTCCCGCTTCTATATCCCGCTCATAAAATGGATTCAGGTGCTGGTCTAAGCGTCCCGGGCTGTATGCATCCCAAGGATTCAACTCGCTCGTCACGCCCAGATGCACGAACCAGTACATCTGGATTGCCTGCCAGTAGGTCTGGGGCTTATGCGCTGGCACGACATCGCAGTTGGCAGCGATTTGAAGCAACTCTTCCCGGCGCTTTGGATCGCTCTCTTTTTCTGCCAGTTCCCTGGCGTATGCAGCGTAGCGTTCCCCAAGAATCATGATGGCATCGCAGGCAATCTTCATGCCTTCCAGCTCGTTCTTCTTATCCAGGGCTTCCGGATCATGAAAGTAATCCAGCCGGTCAATCGCCTCCTGGATGTCCTGTCTGTAGTCCAGAAAACCTTTTTCATATATTTTCACAGAGCCCACCGTATGCCCTGGTCCCCTCTGCTCCATAAATTCAGTAAAAAGCCCAGCCTCATAGGCCTTCTTCCACTCCGGCGTCATCTGCCTGAGTATCTTATTCCGGATGCATCTCTTATCCCAGTATGGGATCATTATCCTCTCCTGGAGTTCAAAATCCTCTTCCTTTACTTTGAAACTGATAAGTTCCCGGTCGTTCATTACCTGCATATCTTCCATGGTATGGCAGCACAATTCCGGAAACGTCGGGGATGCCTGCGGAGAGTCTCCTTTTTCTCCTACGATCAATTCTCCCTCGCCAATGTACAGAGTCTTGGTCGAAAAGTAATCCTTCAGTACCTGGGCGCGAAGTTCCGGTATGGAGAGCGCTCCTTCATATTTCTCATAGGTATCCGTCATGCTCTTCGCCCGCTCCATATCAATGTGCGCCGGCGTCTCCAGGCTTAGTTTCCTCAGTTTTCTGATCCGTTCATTCATTCCTCTTTCTTCCATACTGCTAGCCTCCTATTTTGATATTGTGGAATCCTGATTCCTTAAATAAATCTACAAAATGTTCCATTTCTTCTTTTTCCGGTGCATGAAGTTCTGTTCCATCGTATGTCCTGCCTATCTTCTCATACTTCCCTGAACCGGTGTTATGATAAGGTAGAAGATTAATATTTGCCACCCGGATATTCTTCTCTTGAAGATACTTGATCATCGCTTTCATATCCTCATCCGTACCATTAACCTCCTTGATGGTGGGAATCCGGATATAGATTCTTGCGCCCGCCGCGCTTAATCTTTCCAGATTGGACAGGATCGTCTCATTCCCTGCACCCATATACTTTTTATGTATCTGACTATCCATCGTTTTAATATCATACAGGAAGGTGTCCACATATGGCAGAATCCGGGCAAAGTTCTCATATGGCGCCTGTCCGCAAGTATCAATCGTTACAGTGATTCCATGCCGGTAAAGTTTTTTCGCTAGTTCTTCTACGTAGTCCATATCCGCTGTCATTACCTCGCCACCGGATAATGTGACGCCACCGCCGGACTCTTCATAGAACATCTCATCTTTCTTTAACTCCTTCACCAATTCATCTACGGAGTATTCTCTTCCTACGATCTCTCTTAGATTCTGATTACAAAAATCCACGCACGTGCCGCATCCGTCACAGAGCCGCATATCCGTGAACACTTTCCCCTCTTCTCCGCGAATCGCCCGGTTCGGACAGGCTGGTTCGCAGTTTCTGCATCCTGTACATCTTTCTGCGTCATACAGCATCTGCTTCTTATAACTCTGGGTTTCCGGATTATGGCACCATACGCACCTTAATTGGCAGCCCTTGAAAAAAACGGTTGTTCTGATGCCATCTCCGTCATGGATAGAGTATTTCTGTATACTCGTGATCAGGCTCATTTTTCCACCTCTCTTTTTTGTATCCCGTTTTAGACTATAGTTTGTACTTTAGTCTAAAATATCAAAAGCAAAACCGGTTGTCAAGTATTTAACAGCCGGTTTCTGCCCTTCCATCGTCATTTCTACATATTCACTAAAATTTCATATACATTTCCGGCAAATCGAACAAAGAAATCTGATTGTCCCTGTCAGACTTCACGTCTCGATCCGTAATCATCTCATCGCCTTTCAACTGTCCAATCAGCAGCGGCGAAAGTGGATTATGCTGCTGCATCCTCCGCCGGGCGCCTTCCAGGCCGCTTGTCGCATAGCAATATTTGCAGCCGTTGATGCAGGTGTCATACATCCCAATATCTATGCTCTCAATACAGCCGCATTCCCGCCGCTGTCCCGCATCTTTCTTAAGATCCAGCTTATAGCCGATCAGATTGTGGATCTTTTCTTTGTCAATACAGGCTCCATGCTCAATTCCCAATCTGCTCAAGTCCATCTTTTCCGCACAGGTATAGAGCGGCAGGCCATTTTTTTTGCCAATCCGCGCCAGTCCTTCCGCCAGTCCCACTATATCCTCCGGCTCCATCTCCAGATACGGGCTGTCCTTATAGGAATCGATAAAACTTATGATGCATCTGGTCGTCGCCTTGTGAAGCCACTCGCACATCATTTCAAACCGCTCCAGATGATAAGATATGGAATACTTCTCCGTCAGCAGAAGAGGGTCAAACCTCCAGTCCACCCGCTCTTTTCCCAAGCGCTCGCTAAGCAGCAGGAAGGTGGCCATAGACTCTTCAGTACGGGGAACGTTTTCCTCAATATCCTGTTCATAATCCGTAATCGTCATCTGGAAATAATAGGGATATCCCATTTTGTCAATCGTACTCAGATAGGGAATCAGAGGTTCTGGATTCTTCGTCCAAAAGGCAATACAATCTATCGTATCCGGCGACAGCTGGATACGGCTTATCTTCTTGCGGTTATATGGATTTGGGACCAGCACCTCTCCGGCCTTTAGCCGGTTAATGAACCACTCCGGATATAAAGCCGGGATATCCGTCCTTCTGCTTGCACTGATTATCATCTTCACACTCCTGTTTCACTTCTGTCTATCTTATAACGAAAACTATCTGCCTCTCAGCCAAAATTCTTAGCAATCAGCCTGCAATATTCCAGGAATGCCGGTACCTCTTTAAATGAGTCTGCCAGCACATCCCGTATACCCTTATAATACCATCCAATGGTCTCCTTGTCCTTCATTCGAAAACGGTTCCATAGATTTTCCCCTTCTGCGGGATAGTCCCTGTCAATGTCCCTCATATTAGACAGCTTGTCCGCCAATCCAATCATCTGCACTTCCCTGGAGGCTGTGCGTAGATGCTCAATGGTAGCACGCTTTCGCTCCATCCAGGTCTTGGACTTATCTTCACTCTCCTGGGCGACCATAAAGGCCACCCGCTCAGAGAATTCCTGGGCCAGAATTCTATGGGTAATGCCTTCGCAGTCTTCGATCGTGTCATGCAGCACAGCGGCGCTGATCACTTCCTCATCGTCGGTCATTGTCGCCACGATATCCCCAACTTCTACCGGGTGCACAATGTATGGCCTCTTGGTTCCCTTCCTGAATTGTCCTTCGTGTGCCTTGGTTGCAAATTCAATTGCTTTGTCAATCATAATGTACCTCTCTTATCATTATTGATCCAACGTGGTTTCGATTTCCTCTATACCTTCACGAAGTCTTGCCTTTTCTTTTTTATGAAACAGATCAAAGATACAAGGGACAACTACTAAGGTTAATATGGTTCCATATATCAATCCGCCAATGGTAACAACCGCCATAGGCTGCACCATATCCGAGCCCATTCCGAAGCCGATTGCCATGGTTGACAATCCAAGAATTGTTGTAAGAGCCGTCATGATGATCGGTCTGAGCCTGGTCTTGCCTGCCTCTACCAAGGCCTTTTCTTTTTCCATACCGGCCGCAATCAACTGGTTGGTATAGTCAATGAATACAATACCGTTATTGACTATAATGCCTGACAGCATTACAAACCCAATCATCGCGATTACGCTGACTGCCATTCCCGACATCCATAAGGCAAGAAGGCCTCCTGTGAATGCCAGCGGCACGGTAAACATAACGATGAACGGAGAACGCAGAGACTGGAACTGCGCCACCATGATGAGATACATAAATACGATAGCCAGCGCCAGCATCTTAAAGAGTTCTATCATCGCCTCGTTGATAGTCTCATCTTCTCCAGTCATCTTTATCTCGTATCCTTCCGGGGCGTCGTAGGATTTCAGCGCCTTCTTCACCCGGCTGCTGACCAGGCCGATATTATCCCCATCCTTAATCTCTGCCGTAACCGACATGAATCGGCTCTGATCTTTCCGGCTGATTGCTCTAAGGCCACAGGCGTCTTCGAATGTGGCAATGTCGGCCAGTTTCACATCTTCTGATGTTCCATCCTGCTTCTCGGCAGTGATGGTCAGATTGCGGATGTCCTCCCTGCTAAGGCTCTCGTTGGCATCATCCAGTACATAGACATCATAATCATTGGTATCGGTTGCCAACGTGGTGGCCGTCTGGGCTTCTGCAAGTTTTCCATACAGCTGCTGGTATACTTGAGCCACCGTAAGGCCATGCTGCGTTGCCTTTGTCTTATCCACTACGACCCGCAGTTCCTCGTTATTGTCTTCTGTTCCATCCAGTACATTCTGAGTTCCTTTTGTCTTCTCTACGATTCCCTTGACATCATTTGCTACTTTCTGTAGTTTATCCAGGTCTTTCCCCTTTATCTGGATGTTAATCCCCGAGCTGCCAAGAGCGCTCATATCCATATTGGACATATTTACGGTAAGTTCGCCGTCAATATCCTTTGTTACGCTTTCGATCTTTTTCTTAAGCTGTCCATTGTCCAGGGACGGATGATCCTTTGTGATCGCGTAGAATTCAATTACATTCGATTCCGTCTGCGTCCCCATCATATCAGATGCAGATACCAGGCCGCCGATATCCTTGATATCCTCAATCTTTCCAATCCGGTCCATTACCTGATCCGCCACCTTGGCTGTATCGTCAAGGCTGCTTCCCTCTTCTGTCTTAAGCGTCATAGCGATCTGGTTGCTCTCCATCTGAGGCATGAATTCTGTTCCCCTTGACAGGGCCAATGCAATGCTTGCTATGAACAGCGCCAGAGCCCCCAGCAGTACCAGAAACTTCTTATGCAGCGCCTTTTCAAGCAGTTTGCCATATCCCTGCCTGATCTTGGCGAATATTTTTGACTCCTTATCTTCCGTCTTCTTCAGCAATCCCGCGGACATCATAGGAACCAGGGTCAGAGCCACAGCCAGACTGGCCAGAAGCGAGTATGCGATGGTAAGCCCCATGTCTACAAACAGCTGTCTGGTGATTCCACTGGTAAACACGATTGGCAGGAATACGCAGACCGTCGTCAGCGTAGAGGCCATGATTGCCCCGCCTACCTGTCTTGCTCCTTCTATGGCCGCTTCTTTGGCGGAAGCGCCCTCTTCATTCCTCATGCGGTATATATTCTCAATTACGACGATAGAGTTATCCACCAGCATCCCGACACCCAGCGCAAGCCCTGATAAGGATATGATGTTCAGGGTTACCCCTGAGAAATACATGGCAACCAGCGCTGTCATGATACTGATCGGGATGGAGCACGCAATAACAAATGTAGGACGGAGGCTCTTTAAGAATACCAGCAGGATAATCACCGCCAATATGGCTCCAAAGATCAGGTTCTGCAATACGGAATGGACGATAAGGTCAATGTATACGCCCTGATCCATCAGCGTTACCGTCTTGATTTCTGCGTTATCCTTCTTTAAACGATCCAGTTTCTCGAGCACTCGCTTGCTTACATCTCCGGTAGAGTACCCGGTCTGTTTCTGAACGCTTAGCATGACTCCGGGCTTGCCGTTAATCTTCGCGTACGTCTCATCCGAATTATTCACCAGTTCCACATTCGCAATATCCGACAGTTTGACAGGATCGATGCCTTCCATGTCTATCAGCACAAGATCCTTGATGTCTTCAATGCTCTTGAACTTGTCGCCGACGCGGACCAGGTAATCAATTCCCCCCTCCGTCACATACCCCGCAGGCATGCTGAAGTTCTCCGCGGCCAGAATCGTCTTGACCATATCCGCCGACAGGATGCTGCTTACATCCGCGCTTCCTGCTGCCTGGCTTTGCGCCGACTCCATCTGCGCTTCCTGCATCTGGATTGCCGCTTCTCCTGCTGCCAGCTGGGCTGTTCCTTCCCCGATGCCTACAGCCGCCTCCAGCTGGCCGGATGCCAGCCGGCCTCTGGCCTGCGCCAGCGTCATAGCCCCGTTATTTACCTGATCCTGGATGGACTCCAACTGCCCCTTTCCTGCCGCCACCTGATCAAGTCCTTGCTGAATCGCTGCTTCCTGCTGCGTCAACTGCTGGGCGGTAGTTTCCAAGGTAGAATGACTCGTGTCGTAAGAATCAATGATTGGCTGTAGTTCGTTCTTCTGCGCCTCCAATGCTTCTCTTTGATCTGTAGTAAGATCCGGGCTCTGTAATGCTGCAATGATCTGGTCGTAACTTGCTTTTGCCGTCTCCAGCTGTGTCAGCTGAGCCTGAGCTGCTGCCTTTGCCGCCTGTACCGTGGCGAGGCTCTGCTTAAGCTGGGTATCGGTCACGTTCAGTTCTGCCATTTTTTCCGTGATCTCCAGTTGGGCCTGCTTAATCTCCTCGCTTTTGGCAGATATCCGGGACTCCGCCTGGGCAAGTCCCTGAGATGCCTGGGAGGTACCTGCCGCCAGGGCTGCCTTTCCGCTTTCCACCTGCGCCTTGGCCTCATCCAGGGCCGATTTGGCATCATTTATCTTTTTTTCCAGTTCTGCCTTGATATCATCATTTAATTCCGTAACCTTCTGCTCGTTGACGGTAATCTCCACCGTATTCTCTATGCTTCCAGAAGCAGCCACAGAAGCCACCCCTTCTACGCTTTCTACTTCTGGAATTACCTCTTCCTTGATCACTTTGCTGGTTTCGGCCGCATTATTTCCCCCGGCACTGACCGCAGCAATCAGTACAGGCATCATATCAGGATTTAATTTCATGATAATGGGATTGGAAACTGCATCCGGCCAGAATCCTTGGATCTGATCCAGGCTTTCTCTCATCTCTATGGTGACGGAGTCCATGTTCGTCGTCTGTTCGAACTCCAATATGACCGTAGATGCATTTTCATTAGATATTGACTGAATTGTCTTGATATTGCTGACCGCAGCCATTGTCTGCTCGACTGGCTTGGTTACGACTTCTTCCACCTCTTCCGGGCTTGCGCCGGTATAGGTAGTCATTACTATCGCGTATGGAAGGTTCATGCTGGGAAGCAGATCCAGCGTCATATTGCCGAATGAGACTACTCCCAGGATAATAATCAGAACCACTCCCACCACTACTGTGTAAGGTCTTTTTACACTGAATTTTGATAACATACTCGTCCTCTTTCTCGTCTTTACTTTCTCGCCTATACTTTCTCGCCTATACTTTTATTGCCGCCCGAAATATGCATGGCGGCTCATATGTAAATCATATCACTTGGAACTTTAATTAGCAATGATTCTGGTATATAATGATAAGTAGAAAAAGGGAATTTTTATAATTATTTTAGAATCTCGGACAGGGGGCAATATAGATGAATAAAAAAACGGTTCTGGTTACAGGTGCTTCCAGGGGAATTGGAAAAAGCACTGCCTTGTATTTCGCAGCGAGAGGGTATCATGTTTTTCTGAACTGCTGTACTTCCGTTTCTGATCTGAACAAGGTAAAGCATACCATAGAGACTTCCTATCATGGCTCCTGTGATATCGTGCTTGGCAATGTGGGAAAGCCGGAAGAGACGGATCAGATATTCCGGCACATCTACAGCACATGCAGTTATCTGGATGTACTGATCAACAATGCCGGCGTCTCTTATATCGGACTGCTGACAGATATGAGCAATTCGGAGTGGGAACATATCATTCAGACGAACCTGTCTTCCGTCTTCTACTGCTGCCGACACGCCATCCCTCCTATGGTAGCCAGGAAGTCCGGCAAGATCATCAATGTATCTTCCATGTGGGGAACCTCCGGCGCCTCCTGCGAAGCTGCGTATTCTGCCTCCAAGGCAGGGGTAAACGGTCTTACCAAGGCGCTCGCCAAGGAACTGGCTCCCAGCAATATCCAGGTAAATGCCGTGGCCTGCGGAGTCATTGATACGGCCATGAATCAGAGGCTTACCAGGGAGGAACGAAAAGATCTGGAGGAAGAGATTCCAATGGGAAGATTCGGTACCACCGATGAAGTGGCAAGCATCATCTGGGATATCGCCAATGCTTCTCCTTATATGACGGGGCAGGTAATCGGGGTTGACGGCGGGTATCTGTAAAATTTATATGAGTTTAAGAAAGCCGGCATCGCTTTAGATGTCGGCTTTCTCATTTATTTCATTTCCAATACGATCGGACAGTGGTCAGACCCCATTACATCCGTCAGGATCTTCGCATCCACCAGCCTCTCCTCCAGTGATTCTGATACACAGAAATAGTCGATACGCCAGCCTGCGTTCTTGGCCCTGGCGCTGAAGCGGTAAGACCACCAGGAATAGATCCCTTGTGCATCCGGATAAAAATACCGGAACGTATCAATGAACCCGGCATCTACCAGCGAGGTGAACTTAGCCCGCTCTTCATCTGTAAATCCGGCATTCTTGCGGTTTGTCTTGGGATTCTTAAGGTCAATCTCCTTGTGGGCCACATTCAGGTCCCCGCAGAAGATCACCGGCTTCGCTTCTTCTAACTTCTTCAGATATGCAAGGAAGTCATCCTCCCACTGCATACGATAGGGAAGCCTTGCCAGTTCATTCTGAGAGTTAGGCGTATATACTGTAATAAAATAATAATCTTCAAATTCCAGGGTGATCACGCGGCCTTCCTGGTCATGTTCTTCGATTCCAATTCCGTAAGATACGGATATGGGCTCCTGCTTTGTGAATATGGCGGTTCCTGAATACCCTTTCTTCTTCGCGTAGTTCCAGTACTGGTGATATCCCGGAGTCTCCAGTTCCAGCTGGCCTTCCTGCATCTTCGATTCCTGAATGCAGAAAATATCCGCATCAGCCTCCTGAAAGAACTCCATAAAGCCTTTCTGTACGCAGGCCCGGATTCCATTTACATTCCATGAAACAAACTTCATCTATCTTCCTCCAATATATATAGTATGCTCTCTATTAATAATACACTTTACGCAGGAAAAGGCCCCTTGCAGGAGCAAGGAAACCTGCAAGGCACCTGTCTTCTGCCGCGATTACCACCGGCAGCATGGATGCATCCCTCTTCCCGGTACCGATTTCCAGCAAAGTTCCCGTCAGGATACGCACCATATGGTAGAGAAAGCCTGTCCCATAATAGGTGATCCTTACCTTCTCGCCGGTGCTGACAATCTTGATATTAATAATACGGCGGATCGGATCTTTGCACTCCTTATCATCAGTAAAACTGGTAAAATTCTTAGGTCCGATGAGATACTGTACCGCGTCCCTCATTGCCTCGATATCCAGCTTCTCCGGATAATGGTAGCAGTAGCGGCGCGAGAATACATCCGGCTTCTCCCGGCAGTCAATATAATACTCATATTTTTTCCCTTTTGCGCTCTTGCGGGCATGAAATCCGTTCTTTACAAGTTCTACTTTTACAATCCGGATATCCTCCGGAAGGTAGCGGTTCAGCGAATCCTTCAGTTCCTTTGTATCATAGAGTTTGGAAAGTTTTACGCTTGCAACCTGGCCACGGGCATGTACGCCCGCGTCCGTCCTGCCGGAGCCATCCACATGCACGCGGTATCCCACTAATTTGCCGATGCTCCACTCCAGCACGAACTGGATCGTATTGTCCGTCGTGGCCTGGCGCTGCCACCCCTGATATCTGCTCCCATCATAAGCAATGGTTAATTTGTACGTTCTCATATATCTCACCCAATCTAAAAATCGTATTCTTTATCAGCATCTTCTGTTTCACCAAAATTATGTAAGAAAAAGGAAGAAGCAAACCGACTCTTTTTTGCTTCTCCCTTTTATTCTATCACTTTATGGCCCGCTTAGCAAATACCTTCTTACATTCTACTTCAATATCTTTTTCAACTCATCCATAAAGGTATTCACGTCCTTAAACTCTCTGTATACGGATGCAAATCTTACATATGCAACCTCATCCAGCCCTTTTAACTCTTCCATGACGATCTCGCCTATTGTGCTGCTTGGAATCTCCTTTGCTTCCAGGCTGAATATCTTCGTCTCTATGCCGTCAATGGAACGCTGGATGTCTTCTGCAGATACCGGCCTCTTATAGCAGGCGCGCAGAACCCCATTCTCAATCTTCTTTCTATTATACTGCTCCCGGTTATTATCCTTCTTAATGATAATCAGTGGAATCGTCTCCACCTTCTCGTAGGTCGTAAACCTCTTGCCGCACACATCGCATGATCGGCGCCTGCGTATGGAGTTGCCATCTTCCGCCGGCCTGGAATCAATAACTCTGGTATCTGGATGATTACAATATGGGCACTTCATCTCGACTTGATCCTTTCTTTTCTTAATACATATAGTATATCTGCTCGATATTCAGAAGTCAAATCTCTTTTGATTCTTTTTTCGGTCATCCCTCCTCATGGATTTCCACAAGGATTATATCCGGTCCAATCTTCCGGATGCATTTGTATGGGATAATATATTCCGCCCCATCGCTGAAGAAGCCGCATAGTTTTCCGCCCTTGGGAATGACCAGGGCCTCGATGCATCCTTTGCACTCATCGATGATCAGGTCTACAACATATCCAAGTTTCTTACAGTCGCACGCATTAATCACTTCTTTATTCTCAAGTTCGCACAGGCGCATGCCGGCACCTCCTTTTATCCATATGGGACCAATATAAAAATCCGCATATACTACTTACTACATAGTATATGCGGAACCTCTGCCTCTTGCCTTATGCGGACATTACTTTTTCGCTTTCAAACGCCTTTACAATGACGCCAAGAAGGATTGCGCCTACCGCCAGCGTTTCAGCCAGCGTTACTCCATACTGGAACATGGTGACCTCCTGGCTTAAGATTCCCTGTAGCACCAGCGCATTATTGTAAAATGGGATGAAATAGGTCGTCTGGCTGGGTTCTCCTGACGTAAACATGGTGAACAGCCCTACGATCAAAACCAGCATATACGCCGGCATCACGTACGTGCTTGCCTCCTTGGTAGACTTGGCAAACACGGAAATCAGCGCAATAATGCTGGAATACAGGAAGGAAAGCGCTACCAGCATCGCACCGAGCATGATTCCCTGCTGCGGGCTTAAGCTGATGCTCAACTTATCAAGGCCTCCCATATAACCCATCATGATCGGAGCGCATATCACCATGGCGATCACATAGATCAATGAGGAAATGCCGGATACCGTCATCAGGGAGAATACCTTGCCAAGTACGATGGAACTTCTCTTGATCGGAGATACCAGAAGGCTGGCCATAGTCCCCCTCTCCTTTTCTCCCGCGATCATATCCGTTCCGATTCCCATTGCCCCCGCAAAGAGAAGAATCGTAATAAAATATGGGAGCATCGTTCCGATTGCCTTGCCGCTGGCCTTCTTCTCATCCTGGATGTACATTTCATCATTGTCTGAATTTATCTGGAATACGGTCAGCTGCTCCATATCGCTCACCCTCTGGGACAGCAGGAACTGCCGGTAGGCCTCCAGCGCCGCGTCCATATTGTCTGCTGCTGCCCTGGAATAATCTTCGGACGGATTCTGGTATGTCTTGACCTGAGGAATCTTGCTGCCCTCCCGATAGTCTTCTACCTCCTGCCGGAAGTTATCCGGGAATTCCACGATCAGATCCGCTTCCCCTTCCAGAATCTCTTTCTTAGCCTGCTTCATTTCCTTCGCGCTGTCAATGTCCTTTAACTTGAACTTCGCCCCCGAGGCATCCAGGATATCATTCAGCGTCTCCGGCTTATTCATTATGTAGACCTGCGCTACATGGGATTCGATATCATCCTCCATATTGGATGCCAGCCCATTTACAATAGACAGGATGACCACCATAATCAGCACCGGAAGTAGAAATACGGAGAATACCATCTTCTTGTCTTTGAATATCCTGGCCATCTCCTTGTTAAATATCTGCTTGATTCCGCTCATCTTACTCATCCCCCTTCTTTGACTTGTAGAACTCGAAGAACGCGTCCTCCAAGTCTGCCGCATTGGTCTGTTCCAGAAGCTGCTCTAGCGTTCCTTCCGCAACCTTATACCCGTCAATGATAATGCCAATCCTGTCGCAAAGTTTCTCTGCTTCCGACATGATATGCGTAGAGACGATCACCAGTTTGCCATCATCTCTTAATTTCTTCAAATAATCTGTCACGCTTCTTGCCGTAACGATGTCCAGGCCATTGGTAGGCTCGTCAAATATTACGATATCCGGGTCATGAACCAGGCTGACCGCAATGGCTGCCTTCTGCTTCATGCCTGTAGACAGTTCCTTAATCTTCTTATGGGCGAAATCCTGAATTCCAAAATAGGAAAACAGTTCTTCCTTACGCTTTTCCAGCCTGTCTTTCGGTATATTGTGCAGCCTTCCGAAGAATCCGAACATGTAGTCTACATCAAACTGCTCATCCAGCTTGATATCACTGGTCAAGAATCCGATACTTTCGCGCACAGACTCCGGTTCCTTCTGAACCTCGTGGCTATTCACATAGATCTCTCCCTTGGTAGGCTTTATCAATGTGGCAATACACCTGAGAGTCGTAGTCTTTCCCGCGCCGTTGGGACCCAAAAGCCCATAGATCTCCCCTTCTTCTGCCTTCAGGCTCAGATCATCCACCGCTGTCTTCAGCGGATTCTTTGTTTTGGATTCAGCCATCTGCTTTTTATTCAGCTTATACACCTTGGTTAAATGCTTAATCTCAATCATTGCTCTCTCCTCACATCATCCTTGTCACATAGTTTCATTGTACTAGTAAACTAGTACAATAATATTATATTTTGTACTCTTTGTCAATAGTTCCGCACGAAAAACCGGAGATGCAGCATAGATATGCTGCATCTCCGGCAGATTTCCTATTCTTCAATATCAATTACGGATACAGGACAACTGTCCCTTGCCTCCGTTGCCGCGCTTTCATACTCAGGCGCCACATCCGCATATGCTTCAGCAACACCGTCATCATTAAACCGGAACACTTCCGGGCAGGCTGCTACGCAAGCCCCGCATGAGATACAGCCTTCATTGACTCTGGCTTTCATAGTTCATTCCTCCTTGCATTTTTCAAGTAGTATGCCCTATTTTTCCAATTCTACTCGTGTCCATTATTTTATAATGGTACCGGTTCTGCCTTTGAGCGCATCCTCCAATTTATCAAAGGATGTAATCAACGCCCTTCTTCCTTCACGCTTCTCTATAAACGCTACAGACGCGCTGAACTTTGGAAGCATATTGTACTCGCCGAAATGGCCTTCTTCCATATACTGTCTGGCCTGTTCTATGGTAATCTCGCCCAGTTCCTCTTCCTGCGGCCTTCCCATATTGATCTTGACCTTTTCAACGCTGGTCAGGATGAGCAATTCGTCCGCATCCACCTCTTCCGCAAGCTTGCCGGCCGTCAGATCCTTCTCGATGACTGCGCTGGCGCCTTTTAGATGATTGTCCTGCTTTAGTACCGGAATTCCTCCTCCTCCGCAGGCCACAACGATCTGATCTGCATCCAGAAGCGCTTTGATGGCATCAATCTCTACAATGCTGACCGGATTTGGCGCAGATACGATGCGGCGGAATCCCTTTCCTGGCTCTTCCACCACATAATTGCCTTTCTTACGCTCTTCATTGGCTTCTTCTGCATTCATATAGCGCCCCAGCACTTTCGTCGGCGTATAGAATGCCTCATCATAAGGATCTACGATCACCTGGGTAAGAATCGTACTGACCGTCCTGTATATCCCGCGGTTCAGAAGTTCCTCCCGGATACCATTCTGCAAGTCATATCCAATGTATCCCTGGCTCATGGCAGAGCATACGGACATAGGAGCTGCCGTGTAGTCCTGATGCGCCTTGCCAAATTCATTCATAGCCGTATGGATCATTCCTACCTGGGGCGCATTGCTATGTGTGATTGCCACCTGGCAGCCATTCATGATCAGATCTGCGATTATCTTTGATGTCTTCTTTACCGCTTCCTTCTGCTCTGGCAGGGTGGTGCCAAGGGCACGGTGTCCTAGTGCAACTACAACTCTTTTCTTCATCGTCTATACCTCTGCTTTTTTGAAAAATACTATTGTGAAACATAAGAAAATTATAGTATCTTTCTATAGAAAATGCAATGTTGGATTTGAACTGCGCAGGGGCACTATGCTTTTGCTTTTCTCTGCAGCATGCAGGCTGGTTTCAATGTCGCCGGCATGGACTTAATAAGAAGATAGATGATCAGGCATGAACCGATCTTATCTACCAGGTTATTGGCAAGTTTTGGAAGGAAAGAAGCGGCAAATATGCTTGCACCGCTCTGCTTAAGCCAGACAACCGCCACATCGGAAATCGTTCCCGTAAGTCCTCCATATACGGCGATTCCAATCGGCGTTCCAATAATCGGAGCGATAATTCCAATCGCGATTCCCGCGATCACTACATTGACAAGCGTAAACCTCGCCTTGCGGAAAATAAATCCGATAACCAGGCCGATCGCGATATTTACCAGCATAAATGGCATATCCGTCATTCCATTTAAGATCGCGGTCAGGAAATTAGTAAGACCTCCAACCGCAGCGCCATACCATGGGCCGAAATATATGGCGATGAAGATCGTGCCGATGGTATCCAGGTAGACCGGGAACTTGATCATTGCCATTACAATCCCAAGGACAATATTAATGGCGATTGCAAGCCCGCACATCATAAGTTTCATTGTGTTAGAAATTTCTTTGTTCATAGTGATTCCTCATTCCTTTGTTTATTTCATTGCTACGCTGTAATCGTATCAGCTGGTCTCATAGTTTTCCAATCATTATTTATAATAGATAGGGAACTATATTATATTTTTCTATAGCCTTTCCGGTTCAAGAACTGGTACAATAGTCCTGTCGATAAATGAAAATCAGCCAGCACATTCATGTGTTATAAGGAGTATCCCATGAAACAGAAAATTGTTATAGTCAGCCATTGCTTTCTAAATGATGCCGCCAAGCTCCGCAATCAGGACGCTGCGGATATGGAGCAGGAAAGGACAAAAAAGCGGTCATTCCTGAAGGAATTATTAGAACAGGGAATTGAAGTTCTCCAGCTGCCCTGCCCGGAATTCATCCTATATGGATGCAACCGCTGGGGACACGCCGCTTCCCAGTTCGATACGCCGCATTTTCGTCAGGAGGCCAGGAATATGCTACTGCCGATCGTCATGCAGCTGGAGGAATACGCAGCCTATCCGGACCGCTATGACATTCTGGGCGTCTACGGCATCAATGGCAGTCCCAGCTGCGGAGTAGACTATACCTACGACGGAGACTGGGGCGGCGAGCTTGGAGGCAAGGATGCCCCCTGCCAGTTAGATAAGGCGTACAGGCCCGGCATTTTTATGGATGTCTTTGCAAAACTACTGGAGGAAAGGCATCTCTCCATAAAGTTCTACACGCTGGATGCCGAAAACCGCCCCATATAAAGAAGGCAGGGCCACTCGCCCTGCCTTCTGATTCATCCTCTGGCTATGCCGCCACGATATACTTGCTGATCTCTTTAAGCACCTCATCGCAGTCTTCACTGTATATTCGCAGTTTCAACCGATTGCCCAGACCTAGCGCAATAATCCCCAGCAGGGATTTGGCATCTGCCACCGAGTTGCTGCCTCGCAGAATATCCATGCTATATGGGAAGCGTTCTACTGTATTTGTAAATTCTACTACTTCATCCGGGTTTTTGAATTGAATGATTACCTGGCTCATGTGGAATACTCCTTTCTCTCATTACTTATATATGTATCCAGCCCATAGCCGTTACCATACATCGATTTCATTCTTCCCATATATCTTACCCGGAAAAAGGAAAATTTATACAATCTAATTCCTAACGTGTTTTCCTTTTTTTGATGCCATTTGCTGGCGACAAATAAAAATAGTGTCTTCGACACTTCAACTCCCCTGCCCCTCAATCATGAGGGATAGGGGTTTCTTTTTGCTTCATTTTGCTTCATAATGGTCTTATGAATATCTTACAAAAAATTTTTATCGAACATTATGAAGAAATGATTTATCTTCAACATCCTCGTGATGCTATTGTTGAGAATGTAGAAAAAATGATTCATTGTGGCGATCCATCTTATGGTGGCGCCATGTATATTTGTCCCAATTGTGGTAATTTCAAATTTACTGCTTTTCGTTGTCATTCTCGCTTCTGTCCAACTTGTGGTAACATGTATTCCATTGACAGAACTACTGCTATGTCTTTTAAGATTATTGATGTACAACATCGGCATTGTGTTTTTACCATTGATGATTCTTTGCGGCCTTTTTTTCTTAAAGACCGTTCTCTTCTTAACTGCCTTTTTTCGGCAGTCAACAGCGTGATTTCTCGTATGTTCCATAAAGAAAATAAATCTGAATTATTTACTCCTGGATTTATTTGCGTCCTTCATACCTTTGGCAGAGATTTAAAATGGAATCCTCACATTCACTGCCTTGTTTCTGAAGGTGGTGTTGGTAATACTCTTTCCTGGCGACACTTCAAACATTTTAACTATCATTTTTTACGTGATGCGTTCCAAACTGCTCTTTTAAATGAACTCCATCAAAAAATAGGTCCAGCTTTCAAAAAAGTAAAATCTGCTATCTATGCAAAAGATAAAAATGGTTTTTATGTTCGCGCCATGCCTAACAAGTGTAATCCTTCTCAGGTTATCAAATATATCGGTCGTTATCTTGGCAGACCTGTTATTGCTACTTCTCGCATTGATTCTTACGATGGTGATTTTGTCACCTTCCATTACAACCGTCATGAAGACAATAAACTTATTACAGAAACTGTTCCTGTTTTGGAATTCATTGACCGCTTAACACAACACATCCCTGAAAAACATTTTAAAATGATTCGCTATTATGGTATTTACGCTCGTCACCGTAATTCTGACAATTTTTTACGAAAAGCCATTTCCAGAGAAAAACATAACTTTTTTCTTTCACTCAATAGGTGGCGTGATTCAATCTTACATTCTTTTGGTTACGATCCTTTAAAATGTCCGAACTGTGGAAAAACCATGCTATTTTTAGAACTATATTTTAATCATAATCCTGTTCCTTTGCATGAATTATACGAAAAGGCTATGCAAAAACATAGATGTCGTTCGCCTGCCTCGTTTTCATATCTTCCAAAACCTCTTTTCTCATGATAAACTCAATATATCTTAAGAACGGAGGCCACACTATGAAACGTATAACAGAAGCAGAACTCGCAAAGGAACTAAGGGAACAGTACATTAAAAATCCACCAGAAGGTATGACTTCTAAAGAAGTCCATGACATGAGTGACGACGAACTTCTGGATATGGATTATTTCTTACATGAATTTGATAACCTTGATGATGACGATTTTGGTGAAGAGGGCTTTTACATCTTTTAATCCAAACCGTCTGATTCACTATGCCCGCTTTTGAGCGGGCTATTTTAGTCCCCAAGTTCTCCGAAAGGAGAACTTTCCTATAAAGCGAAAAAAGGCATAACTTCCAGTTATAGAAGTTATGCCTTTTGAAAGTCGGGGTAACAGGATTCGAACCAGTTGAAAATACCGTAAACATAGCGTATTTACTTGGCTTGTGAAATCCGTGTTGCATTTCGTGTTGTATATAATTTTTATTGGTCAACTAAATAGAAAATTTCTATTTAGTTACATTTTTTTTCAGAAATATACCGAGATAATAATTCAATCTCTTCATCTTTTATGACGCCTTGGAAATATTCTAAAATAAAGTTTATTCCACCAATGCCGTCACTTTTATCTCCATTATTTTTCCAGTTTTCGTATAGTTCTAATATTTCTGGTTCTATTTTGTGGGAAGTTACATAATTCCGCGCTTTGAGCGTTTCCGTCTTAAGAATTTCTCCAATTTCTTTAAACGGCTCTTCTCTTCCCGTTAATTTATAGACACTATTGATTTTCTCAATAACATCCGAAACAAAAAGAGGATTTTTGGTATATGCATCCAACTCTACATAGGATGCATCAAGGATTTTTCTATATTTTAGATATTTTTCTATTTTGTTCTTATTTCTATCATAGATTTTATCAATGATTTTTGTTATTTCTTTTCTTTCCTCCTCCGTTATTTTTGCTATGGTATCAAATTTAACAGTTTTATCTTGTTCTTGGAATACAAGAACACTTATTGGACTCGAAATATGAAGCCGCTCCTGTAATTCTTTTCCTTTTAAATCCCCGTCCTTGCAGTAATCAAAATTGTTAATTGTTACTGCCTGATATGCAGAAGCATATTGGATTAAATGAGGTGGCAATGTTCCAATTACAAATTTATCTTCAATGTCTTCCGGGTTAATGTTTCCAGTAAAAACTGTAGCATTGGGATACATAACCTTGAGGATTTCAATTGTCCCATTGTGTCTAGATACAATGATTTCCTCCTTGTCTTCCTCCTTATCTTCCCACTGCACAATCAACTTATTAACATCTAAATCGGCGTTAAATAAGTCCTCAGAGGTATTAAATACCATTCCTCTCGGAAGTACCGGCGCATAATATTTCATGATCCCCATTTCTGCCATTATCGCCGGAGATAACGAAGATACTATTTCTTTTCTTCTGTATCTGTTGGAGTTCTCGGCATAATCTTTTAATGCCTGAAATCCGTATGCTTTTATAGTACAATTACTCAATATCTCATTTAACTTTTTCATATTCATACCTCTTTTCAATTTTTTTATTATGTGCTATTATTGTAGGGGAGCGGTGGCAAGCCCGCCCTCCTTTGCTTCTCTCTATATCTTTTTGTGTATCTTCTCGGAGTTCTTTTAACTCCTTCTTAGCCGTCTCTATATCCCCTTCTCTCCAGCAATTCATTTAATTTGTCCAAGTCTCTTTTTAGCCTTCTTAAATATGCCACAAATTCTTTCATATCTTCCATGAAACTCCTTTCCGATATTGTTAAGTGTTGCTTGCCTCTCTTAACTATCTTTATTATATACTATAGCGCGCTATATGTCAATAGCATTAGCGCACTAATTTGAAATTCTCTCAATTTTTTCATTGATCGCATCCAAATAGAATTGTCTCATGCTTGGATATCCGGCTTTTTTTGCAGCCTTTTCGTATCGCTCGAATTCTTCTGGCTTTACGCGAAACCTTATCTCCTTTAATTTATCCAGGTAGTTCATTGTATACTCTTTCTGCTTTTCATTGTAGGCCATTTTCCCACCTTCCTTCCTTTCTTCTTTATAAAGTATAACATGCAACACATTAGTGCACTATATGCATAATGCACTAAATTAGTGCGCTAATTTTAGTAGACTTGTCAGTTGAAATATAGGGCGCTATAGTTTATAATGTAATTACAAGGAAAGGAAAATGAAGGAGGAACAAAAATGAGCGAAATAGATACTATTATAAACAGGATTTATGGGATGAAAAGAAACCCCATAGCATTATCATCCCTAAACGCTGAGGAATATAATGATTATGAAGTCATCACGGAAATGCGTTATGAAAAGCGCGATATAAGTTGGGAGGAAAATTGGGAATGCGGAGAAGAGGTAGGATATAAGTACTGCTATGCATTCAAGCCCGGACGGCTTATCTATGACAAGCTGCTTGATTGCAATACTTATACCTATGGATCTGTATTAAGTTTGTATAAACTCTCTCAGGAGGATGATGGGAAAGATTATTTTGACCCAGATAAGGAAATCGAGATAGACGAATTCCGCTATATAGTCACAGACGAATGCAAGGAAATGAAGGAACATCTTAAAAGGATGGATTTATTTCACTAGATCGAAACGGCCTATCCAGCTTGAACAGGATAGGCCGCTATTTATACCTCGAACCATTCCTCCCCAATCATCAATCCAAGGCTCATATCATATTCTCCATCACAGATCACATGCCCCTTATGCATCCGATACCCTTTTTCCAGCACGTATCTGCATGGGAACGGGCATTCGTACATGTCAAGATCTCCATTATCCTCTGCCTCTGAAAGCAGGCATTCTGGTATTGCCATAATCACATGGCCGGTTTCCATATCGTTATAATAATAGTTGAATTCCTTCAGTTCCTCTGGAATTCCCGCATAATTGTCCTTCGTGATTCCGCTTAGTCCTTCATGGCTTCTTCTCAACCTATCATCTCCTCTTCTTCTCTATTATGATCCGGTCCTCGTCCATATACAGGACGACCTCACGCTCTTCCGGCGTTATGCCAAGCACCCTCACCATTTCGGCAGGAAGGCAGACCTTGTAGTTTACGGAATTCCTTCCGGCTGTCCCTCCGGCCCTTCCGATTATTATATTCCTTTCTACCACGCCATCACCTTCCTTCTATTCCTCATAGTATTTCCCCTTGAATTCTTCCCATGATCTGCTGAACTCATGGTTCATGAATGCTTCCTTCAGGCCTGTGATCTGCTTCAGCCTTATGACCTCATCCAGATCCATTCCAAGCCGCCTGCATATCTTCTCGTCATCCCATCCCATCTGCGATAGTTCCAGGACGATTTCCGACATTGGGCGGATTCCATGAGTTCCACGCGCCCGGTTATGGCGGATGGTAGATCCTATCCTCTCATCCTCCGTCTTGTCTATCGTTGACACGGGGAGATATTCATGCACCCTGTTTCGGATGTCTGCATGCTCCCTTCCCACGCGGTTTCTGTGGAACCCGTCCACGATCTCCCGGGTTCCATCCCCTAAGTCATAGGTTACAATAGGCATCGTGTACCCGTCAAGTTTTATCGACTCGTAAAGCAGCCTCATTTCCGGGCCAGCGACATGATTCGGATTATACTCGTTCGCATGTACGTCCTCCTGCCTTACCCACTGTATGCAGTCGCAAGGCTCGTCCCTGAACGGGCTGACCTCGTGCAGGCATCTCCTTGCGTGATTCAGCGCCTCTACCTTTTCCTTATCATCAAGGCATCCGATCTCCTCTGACAGTTCGCGCGCTAGTTCCTCTATCCTATTCATTCTCTTGTCCATGCTCTTCCGCCTCCATTTTCTCCGCTATCCTCTTGAGCCTCTTGCTGTCCGTGTCCCTGGGCCTGATGATGTTGCTGTATTTCTTCTTCAGTTCGAACAGGCGCTTCACGTCGGACTTGGTCTCTCCAAAGGAAAGCCTCGACATCCAGAAGTCGTTCTTCTCGATCGCCCGCGCTATCCTCCTCCATGACGCGGCCTTCTTGGCTGACTCTAGTTTCCTGTCTGCCTCATCCGGGATATTGTCGGCCGATATGCCCTCCTGCTTCTCATACCATCCAAGAAACGTTGATATCTTCCTGTAGTAGTGGTCCCGCACTTCCGGGGCGTACATCCCGATGCTCTCAAGCAGGAATACCGCGTACTGCTCCCATGTCATTCCATCCGGCTTTTCCGACCTGATGTTCCCGAGAAGGGAGGATCTGCAATAGATGTTCCCGAAGTTTACGCCATACACCCGGTCCAGGACCTTTTCCCACGTCTCCGGCTCAAGCGTTCGGAACTGATCAAGCCCCTTCCGCTGGTCATCCCCGTACGGCTGGCATAGGCGCTGCTCGTATATGGATACCCCGTTCTTATTCATCAGCTCGTAGATCTCGTTGAACAGGAGTCCGTATCTTGCCACCGCCGTCCAGTCATCCTCTGTCCTCCAGTCATAGAGCGGATAGAAGTTCCAGCAGTCCAGCGCCTCTGATTTGCAGTGCGCCCTCGTAGTCCATCCGTAGTCCTTGTATCGCTCCTTTGTCCCACTGATGATCGTCCGAAACCGGTTCAGCGACTCGTCTGACCGTATGCCGATTCCCGCCGCCGTCTTCCCGCCATGCTTCTCGTTATACCATTTCGCAAACCATTGGATGAATTCCTCGAATTCCATCCCGCGGAAGAACCAGTCCCAGCCTTCCGGGTGATCGTCCTCCGTGCACAGGATGATATCGTCCCTGCGGCTCGGGCAGTCGCGCACCCATTTCTCCCGGTCCTTCTTATCCCAGCAGATCCATTTCGGCTGTATTGCAGATACCGCGTTTCTTAGCGATAGCGGCATTGCCACCCAGTACCACTCGTCCACGACATCCCTCGTGGCATCTATCAGATCGTTCACGTGGTCGATCGTGGCCTTGTACTGCGCCTCAAGATCTATATACAGGACAGAGAACCTCTTTCCCGCCTTTCGCGCCTCCTGCGCCATCAGCTGCAGCATGATCGAACTGTCCTTTCCTCCTGACACTGACACGTAATAGTTATCAAACTCCCTTAAAACGGTCTGGTATCTCAGGATTGCTGCATCATATACGTTGATATCCTTATATACCTTCGGCATCTTCATCCTCCAATTCATTGCAATCGAATACTTCATGGCTGTATCGGCTCCCATACACGTATCTCTCCAGAGCCTTCATCCTGTCCCCTGACTTCCCGATATCGCTCTTGATACATTCCAGGATATTCTCCTTCCTGCTGAGGCATTTCAGGATCTGCTCGTCTATCGTATTCTCGGCGCATATATCCGTGATATATACGTCATGGCCCTGGCCGAGCCTGTGAACGCGGTCCTCCGACTGCATCCGTTTCCCAAGATCCCAGTCGTTGGACATGTATATGATATTGTGGCAGAACTGTAGGTTCAGCGAGAATCCCGCGCAGTTCCTATTCGCAATGAGGTAGTCGCTGTCTCCGGCGAACCGGCGAAGCGCGATATCCCTCTTTCTCTGCGGCACCTTTCCGTCAAATCTTACCGCTCCCGGAATGATCCTGCAAATCTGCTCGATCTCTGACTCGTACCGGCAGAATATGATCGTCTTTTCTTCCGCCAGGATATTCATTAACATTTTTATCCTTGGATTGTCCATCGGGTCATGGAACATCTCTACGGCATCGAAGTGCGAACCTGATTTATTGAATATGAGCCGCTTTCCCGATATGATGGCCTGAAGCCCCGAAAAAAGCCTGTATATCGTTTCCGGCTTCCATTCGTCCACCTCGAGCATCAGCCTGCCTGCGGCTTCCGCATACTCTTGCAGCTGCTCTTCCGTAAGAGAGAAATAAGAGGTTTCATAATGCTTTTTCGGAAGTTTCATGCACTGCTCCTTTGTGATCTGGAACGTGTACGGCCCTATCTTCTCTGCCAGATAGTCCGTGTTCAGGACGTTCCTCAGTTTCCCGTACTCGTCATATTCCAGATGGTTAGCCGCAAAACTCCAGTAACTCCTATATCCCAGTATCCTCCAGTCCAGGAGATAGAACTGCGCGTACAGGTCTGCCTCGTTCCTCGATATCGGCGTTCCGTTCAGGATCATCCTATACGGGCATTTCTCCGCGATCCTGCGTATGTTCTCTGTCCGATATGCGCGGCTGTTCTTCACAAGCAGGCTCTCGTCTATGACGAGAAAGCACCGCTTCCTCTCGCTGACGGATATCAGGTATGAGATCGCCCGTATGCTCGTGCTGAGCGTCTCTATTCCGCAGATCGTGAAGATGCCCAGCATCTCGTCCGGGCATTGCTTGACGATCTCTCTCTTTATATTCTCCTTTGCCGAGCATGGGCATAGCCATATCACGGCATCTATCTTTTTTTTCTCGTATCTTATCCTGGCAATCTCAAGGGCAGTGATCGTCTTTCCCGTCCCCTGCTCCATGAACAGTGCCCCCACCTTGATCCCTATGAGTTTTTCTACCGCTTCCTTCTGGTGCGGAAGGAGTTCATTCTTAAGCCTCATCTTTCAGATCCTCTATGATTGCCCTGGATGATTCAAGGACTTTGCGAAGCCTTTCCTCATCCGTTGGCTTCTTCCTGTCCGGCTCTCTGACATCCGCTTTCCGGTATCCGTTCGTCTCCTCTGCCTTGCGCTTCTCTTCCATTCTCGCACGCTTCGAATACCGGAATCCCATTGTCTCGGCAAAATCATCCAGTTCCCTATAAAATTCTGCCGGAACCATCATGCATCCGTCCCTCCATGCTGCTCCCGGGAGTTTTCTGGCCGCCTGATACAGCGTGTCATTATATCCGTCCCAGCATATGGCGAACATCTGCCGCTTCGCGTTCCACTTGATCCATCTTCCCGTCTCTTCCTCAAAGCCTACAGATATGGCCATCTGCCTTGTCCATTCGCTGTAGAACATTACCGTGAATCCGTTTGCCAGCAGCGCGTTCCCGATCTCTGCCGCCCTGTCATCTATGGCTCCTGTGAATTCGTCTATCGCCTTTTCCCATGCGCTTCCATTCCACCGGAATCCCTTTTCCTTTACGATCCCGATAAAATCATCATCCTTCACGTAGCGCGCTTCAAGGCTTCCTGAATCCGATACTGACAGCCTGACTATTCCAGGCTTGACCGGATTTTCCGGTGCCACTGCAAGCCGGATGTCCTCATCGATCATCTCTTCCATCACGTCCTTGGGAATCTCTTCCTCCTTTTTCAGATATTCCCTTGCAAAGATGATCAGCGTCTTATGCGCTTCGGATCTCCTGTCTATCCAGAATCTCGCATCCGTATGCGCCATGCATCCGCAATCGACCGCCTCTGCCAATTCTTCCTTGTCCATTTGTTTCCTGGATCCATCCTCGCATTCGATCATGACGCTATCCTTGACCCTGTCAATCATCCACAGCATTGACTCTATGGCGGATATCCTCAATGTCATGGCCCATTTCACCTGCTTCTCCGTTCCCGCAAGTTCTGGAAGTTCCATTTCCTTGGACTTTTCAGCAGCCTCCCGGCTCTTTCTATCGCGCTCTTCTTCCTGCCATTTTTCATAGCATTCAGGGCACATATGTTCAAAATGGCGGTCTGCCTTCCACTGCCTGTCCTTGGTAGGCCCTATGATGTTCACTCTTCCTTCATGACCGCAGGAATACGTCCCGTAATACCATGCCATATCTATATCCTCCATTCTATGATCCCTGGTTTCTACTGTATAGATATAGTATATATCATTGGTTACCAATAGTCAAGCATTTTGCAGATAAAATCCCGTCCATATTTATCATTTTTGTTGACTTATTCCCAGAATTGGGGTATTATACTTATATATTAGCCATCCTGATAACATTCGGGGTGTGGATTGCAGTAAAATTTTTAATTTTCATCTGCCACGTTTCGTGGCTATGCCCTTAGCGGCATGCCTATCCTGCTTACGCGGGATAGGCCTTTTTGTTTTCTGACGCAAATAATAGGCCCCGGAGTTTTTATGCTCCGGGGCCTTAGTGATGATATTATTAATTGATTGCGGTAAGGAATGATTTTCTTCCGGCCACCTCATCCTGCACCAGAGACTTGTCCCCCTGGAACATTCTTGTAGCCGCCGCGCATCCGCTTCCGAATTCTCCTGGATGCTCCACGCCATTAGGATCATATCCGTTAAGCAGCAGGAGTATCTCCCATGCAGTAACCATGTACTGAGTCTCGCCCTCGCACACA